>JALZIL010000166.1 GCA_030860305.1 Actinomycetota bacterium | reverse complement strand
AGGCCTACAGCGGTAACGGGACCGACCCGGCCGCGCATACCCATCGTGGACCGACGCCGCGAAACGCGGTCATGTTCGGGCCCGCGGGAAGCCTCTACGTCTACTTCAGCTATGGGATGCACTGGTGCGCCAACGTCGTGTGTGGCCCGTCCGGCGCCGGGGAAGCGGTGCTGCTTCGGGCCGGGCAGGTGGTGGAGGGCATCGAGCTGGCCCGCAACCGACGACCGGCCGCCCGTCGCGACCTCGACCTCGCGCGAGGTCCGGCGCGGCTCACCCAGGCACTCGGCATCACCGGCGCCGACAACGGCGAGCCTCTGCTCGACCCGGAATCGACTCTGTTCCTGGCCATAGCTCCCCACGCCGTTTCGCCGGCCATGGTGCGCAGCGGGCCGAGGGTGGGCATTTCGAAGGCTGCCGACCTGCCCTGGCGGTTCTGGTTCGACGGGGAGCCGACAGTCAGTCCCCGGCGCGCAGTCCTCTAAGCGGCCTCGTCAAGTACCACGGCAACGCAGAATGAGCCCCCGCACGGCGGTCAGAATCGGTCAGACCAGCGTGTCCTCACGACCTGAGTCGACCGGCTCACTGGACCTGTCGGCCGTCCGTCGCGCCCGTAGCCACGCTGCTCCGGCAATGACCAACAGCAGGGCGGTCAGGGCCGCCACCACGAGTTCGTTGTCACCCAACCAGGTCCGGGAGGCCGCCGAGGCGTCGTGCACGATCCGGCTCACCGCGTTGTCGGCACCGCCGCCGCCATCCAGGGCCGGGGTCCAATACAAGACGAGGTAGAGCCCGGCCAGCGCGAGGACCGCGCCCGAGACGCGAGTGACCAAGGGTGCCACCGCCCGGACGCGCCGTACGAGCGCATCACCCATGAGAGCCATGGACACAGCGAGCAGAAGAAGCAAAGAGGTGGACCCGACACCGAACGCGACGAACACGGCCGCGGTGCCGGCGAAAGAAGAAGAGGCCATACCTGTCGCCGTGACCGCAAGCAGGGAGCCCATGCCGCACGCCAGCTGGGTCAACGCGTAGGCAGCCCCGAAGGTGACCGAGGGCACCGGGCCGGGCTTGGTGAACCAGTTCGCCCCAAAGCTCATCCCGAATCGTTTCCCCGAGGCAATGGCGATCCCGATACCGACAAGCCCGACTCCCACGACGACACCGAACCACGGGACGGCATCGGTGATCGAGCGCAGTCCGGCGGATACGAGAAGGCCACCGGCGATGAACGTGAGCGCGAAGCCCAGACTGACGCCGAGACCGGTGGCCAGTGCCCGTGACATCTTGGGCGGCGCACCGCGGCGCGTCGCGGTGCCGGATCCTGCGGCGTTGTATGCGAGAAATGCTGGCAGCATGGCGAAGCCACAGGGGCTGACCAGCGCGAGCATCCCTACGCCATAGGCGACTGCCAATTGGCTCACGTGTCCTACCATCCCTTCTCTGTTCAGGGCGCACAGAGTTCTAGATGAATCTAGTTGAACATTGGAGATGTGACCAGCTCTGCGCCCAGGGCGGCACCGCGATACTCGCGGCGACAGGCGGGAGTGATTCCCTGGACGTGCTGGTCGGATTCGGCACCGGCAACGCACCCCGAAGGGTTACGGGGCAATGTCGCCGCTGAAGCGCGAGCAGAGCGCCTTCCTGGACGAGCTGTCCGGTGACCTGGGGCGGACGGTTGATGGATCCGATCGCGCTGGGTGAGTCCACGGCGGCCGAGCAACTGCCGCAGTACCAGCAGGCCGCCCCAGATCTCGTCGACCGGTGGTTCGAGGAGAACGAGCTGCCTTCTTGACCGGCACGACCGGGCTTGCGACGACCGCCCCGCCGGGGGCGAAGTCGCGCCGTAACCGAGCTGGCCCCGGCAGACACGTCCTTCGTCGGCGCGGACAACTACGGCGAGGCGCCTCTTCGATGACGCCCTGGTGATGGTGCTGCAGGCGACCGCGGCGCAACACCGCCACCCGATCGCCGATCGTCAGCGCCTCGGTCTGATCGTGGGTCACGCAGAAGAAGGTCGCGCCGAGCTCGCGATGAAGGAGTCGGATCTCGGTGGTTCGCCGGTGCCGGCGATTGCCAGATCGAGTTCGGCGACCGCGACCGTCCCATCGGCGAAGCGAGCGGCAAAGACTCGCGACGGCGCCCTTGGCCGGAGTCGGTACCATGTTTCACCCGTCTAGCCGGTTCAGCCCATTCACGAGGAGATGACCGCATGTCGAGCCGAATCCGTACCTCAGCAATCGTCGTCATGATCGTGGGAGCCTGGGGCGGCCTCGTGCCGTTCGTGGGGCCGCTGTTCGGATATCAGATGGGCAGCGTCGGCGCGTGGGCCTGGACGGAGTCGCATCTGACCCTGCACTTGCTCCCGGGCTTGGCCGCGATCATCGGCGCCGCGACGATGCTGAGCAGCGCCCCGTCGCGGGCGCGCCTGGGCGCGCTCATCGCGCTGGTCGGTGGCTTGTGGTTCATCCTCGGGCCGGTGTTTCGTCCGGCCTGGGCCGATCGTGGGACCGACGGCATGATGATGATGGGCGACAGCGTTTGGGATGAGATCTTCCTGTCTTTGGGATACCACTCGGGAACCGCGTTTGTGATCATCCCTTTGGCGGCGTATGCGCTCGGGGCACTGGCAAACCGCACGGCCGCGGTCTCGGATGACACACGGCCGGTCGCACCCCTCGGACGGACCTCCACCCCGGTCAGCCGTGACCGCGAGCGCGCCAGCGTCAGTTGAACGGCCGGGCCGCCCCTGAGCCGACGCTGGATTCAGTCGGCGCTGTGGGAACGTCAGCGTGTCCCTCACTCAGTCCGTTCAGGAACTCCATGGTGGCCGCCGCCTCCTGTTCGTCGATCTTGGCCATGGCGAAGCCGAGATGGACCAGCACCCAGTCCTGCGCTACGAGTTCTTCGTCCTGGAGTAGGCCGATGTTGACGAGCCGATGCACACCGCCGACGTCCACCATGGCCACGTCCGGGCGGTCAGTGAGGACCTCCATGATCACGGCCGGGATGCCGAGGCACATATCGCTCCTTCGAGGTCAGACGTAGCGGCGGGTATGCCGAGGCGCAGCGCGGAGATGGCCGCGGCGACCGGTTCGGCCGCTGGCCAGTCGATCGTTGCTGTCCGGGCCCGATCGGCGGCGCCGACCTCATCACTCCAGGGCACCGCACCGGCAAGCGCGAGCTCGTGCCGTACGCAGAATTCGGTGATCGCCTCGGTGTCGGCGCTGGAACGAACCTTGTTGGCGACCACCAGGATCTACACCGGTAGCTCGGCGGCCAGGGCGGCCATTCGTCGAACCGTCTCCAAGGATCGGTAGTACGGC
>JALZIL010000285.1 GCA_030860305.1 Actinomycetota bacterium | reverse complement strand
GTCCAGTCGCCTCGCCCCGAGGCTCTCACCGACCAGGGACTGCGCGGCGATGGCGAAACTGTCCAACACCAGGGCTAGGAACAGCCACAGCTGCAAGGCGATCTGGTGCGCTCCTACCTGCGCAGTGCCGATCCGGGCAGCGACTCCAGCGGCAACTAGGAAGGACCCCTGGAGCACGAGGGTCCGAATCGCGAGGTCCCTGCCCATCACGATCTGTGACCGCAGGACATTCCGGTCGGGACGCCTTCGATCGGTGTCGCGCCAGAGCGCGGTGACGAACAGCGCCGCACCAAGCGACTGGCCGACGACGTTGGCCACGGCCGATCCAGCCAGGCCTAACCCGGCTGAATAGACCAGCACAGGACACAGCAACGCACTGACGGCATTCGCGAGCAGTGCGAATCGCAGGGGCCGTTTGGTGTCCTGCACGCCGCGCATCCAGCCGTTGCCGGCCAGGGTCAGCAGCACCATCGGGGCGCCGAGACTGGCTATCCGCAGCCAGAGTTCGGCCTCGGCCTGCACTGACCCGGCACCACCGGCCAGCGCCCGGGTGATCGGGTCGGCCAGAAGTTGGAAGAACACGATCATTGCCAGCCCGATGCCAACGGCGAGGTAGGAGGCCTGCACCCCTTGCCCCCGGGCGCCTTCGACGTCGCCGGCCCCGAACCGGCGCGCGGCTGCACTGGTCGTTCCGTAGGCCAGGAAGTTGAACTGGAATGCGGTGAAGGCGAAAGCCGCACCGGCCAGGGCGAGCGCGGCCAGCGGAATCGAACCCAGATGGCCGACGACTGCCGTGTCGACCAGCAGGTAGAGCGGCTCGGCGGCAAGGACGACCAGGGCCGGGGCGGCCAGGGCCAGTACCCCACGCTGGGAGGTCATCGAGGGTTCAGCCTCCAGCGCCGAACCAAGTGAAGGACGCTCGGTATCGATAGGTTTCGATACCGGGCGTCCTTCACTCGGCATTGTCGCTGACTCGGTCCGCCTCATCCGGGTTGTCGGGGTCGTCGGGGTCATCGGCGCGCGGCTGACGGTACGGATCCGCGTCGCCGGCGAAGCTCGCGCCCTGCCGCTTGGCAGCGACCTCGGCATCGATCTCCCGCGCGCGGGCCAACGCGTCCTCGATATCCTGGGCAGTCTTGGGTACCGCGTCGCTGACAAAGGTGAGAGTCGGGACGAACTTGATCCCGGTCTGTTTGCCGACCGCGCTGCGCAGGACACCACGGGCGCTTTCCAGGGCGATGGCCGAACCGGTGACTTCGGCGTCGTCCCCGTACACGGTGTAGTAGACACTTGCCTCGCGCAGGTCACCGGTCACCTTGGCGTCGGTGATCGTGACCATCCCGAGTCGGGGGTCCTTGACCTGATGCTCGAGGGTCGAGGCGACGATCTCGCGGATACGTACGGCCAGTCGGCGGGCTCGGGCCGCATCAACCATCTTCAGCTGTCCTCTCGTGGCGCATCGATTGTCATACCGGGTACGTCGTCGGTGTGCGCGAGGAGCTGTCGCCGAACCGAGACCAGCACGATGTCGGGGCGTCCGGCGACGAACCGTTCGCAGGCATCGAGCACATCGCCGGCCTGTCCTGCGGTGGCGGCCACAGCGGCCACCCCGATCTCGGTACGGCGGTACAGCTCGTGGGCGCCGACCTCGGCCACGGCAACGTCGTATCGGCGCCGTAGCTCGGCCAGGATCGGCCGTACCACCGACCGCTTGGCCTTGAGCGAGGTGAGCGGGTTGCCCGAACCGACATCGCCGAGTCGGATGTCGCACCACATCGTCGCGGTGAACACCGCCTCGAACCCTCCCTCTAGGAACCAGAGTTGATCATCAGTCCGTCTTGGCGTCAGTCCCGCGGCTTCTCGCGAAGTTCGAAGGTCTGGATGACGTCCTCGGGCTTGATGTCGTTGAACGACCCCAGCCCGATTCCGCACTCGAAACCCTCGCGCACCTCGGTCGCATCATCCTTGAACCGGCGCAGCGAGTCGACGGTCAGGTTGTCAGCGACCACCGCACCGTCGCGGATCAGCCGTGCCTTGCTGTTGCGCACGATCGTCCCGGAGCGGACCAACGAGCCGGCGACGTTGCCGATGCGGGGCACCCGGAAGACCTCGCGGACCTCCGCCGTACCCAGCTGCACTTCCTCGAACTCCGGCTTGAGCATGCCCTTGAGGGCGGCCTCGATCTCATCGATCGCCGCATAGATCACCGAGTAGTACCGGATGTCGATGCCCTCGCGGGTGGCCAACTCCGTGGCCTTGCCCTCCGCCCGGACGTTGAAACCGAGCACGATGACGTTGTCGGCGATCGCGAGGTTGATGTCGCCCTCGGTGATGGCCCCGACACCACGGTGGATGACCCGCAGCGAGATGTCCTCACCGACCGGGATCTTCAGCAGCGCGTCCTCCAGAGCCTCGACGGTTCCGGAGTTGTCACCCTTGATGATCAGGTTCAACTCGCTGGTCTCGCGCAACGCCGAGTCCAGGTCTTCGAGACTGACCCGCTTGCGCGACGCCGCGTTCTGGGCGTTGCGGATCCGGGTCTGGCGACGCTCGGCGATCTGCCGGGCGACTCGGTCCTCGTCGACGACGAGGAACGTGTCGCCGGCGCGTGGCACCGAGGTCAGGCCGAGCACCTGGACCGGACGCGAGGGGAGCGCCTCGGTCAGCTTCGCGCCGTGTTCGTCTAGCATCGACCGGACCCGTCCGTACGCGTCACCGGCGACGATGGAGTCCCCGATCCGCAGCGTTCCGCGCTGCACCAGAACCGTGGCCACGGGTCCGCGACCGCGGTCGAGGTGCGCCTCGATGGCCACACCCTGGGCGTCCTGCTCGCGGTTGGCCTGCAGATCCAGGGACGCATCCGCGGTCAGCAGGATTGCCTCGAGCAGTTCGGTCAGCCCCAGCCGCTTGGTCGCCGACACGTCGACGAACAGGGTGTCGCCGCCGTACTCCTCGGCAACCAGCCCGTACTCGGTCAGCTGCTGGCGGATCTTGCCCGGGTTGGCGCCTTCCTTGTCCACCTTGTTGACTGCGACCACGATCGGTACGTCCGCGGCCTGGGCGTGGTTGAGCGCCTCCACCGTCTGCGGCATGACGCCATCGTCGGCGGCAACCACCAGGACCACGATGTCGGTGACCTTGGCGCCACGCGCACGCATCGCCGTGAACGACTCGTGACCGGGCGTGTCGATGAAGGTGATCAGCCGTTCGGCACCTTCGAGCTCGGCCGGCACCTGGTAGGCACCGATGTGCTGGGTGATGCCGCCTGCCTCGTCGGCGACCACGTCGGTACGTCGGATCGCATCCAGGAGCTTAGTCTTTCCGTGGTCGACGTGACCCATCACCGTGACGACCGGCGGCCGGGCCATCAGGTCCGCCTCGGCCATCTCCTCGTCACCGAAGGTCAGGTCGAAGGAGTCCAACAGCTCGCGGTCTTCGTCCTCGGGACTGACGACCTGGACCTCGTAGCCGATCTCGCCGCCCAGCAGGGCCAGCGTCTCGTCGTTGACCGACGCGGTCGCGGTGACCATCTCGCCCAGGTGGAACAGGGCGGCCACCAGAACCGCCGGGTCCGCGCCGATCTTCTCGGCGAAGTCGGTCAGCGAGGCTCCCCGGGGCAGGCGGACCACTGCGCCGTTTCCGCGCGGTAGGGAAACCCCGCCCATCGACGGAGCCTGCATGTTGTCGAACTCTTGACGGCGCTGCTTCTTGGACTTGCGCCCGCGGACCGGGCCGCGACCACCGGGGCGACCGAACGCGCCCGCCGTACCGCTGCCGCGGCCACCACGGCCGCCGCGTCCACCAGGACCGCCGCGGAACCCGCCACCACCTCCGGCTGGACCGCTGGGAGCGCCGGGAGCGCCACCCCCGCCGCGGTAGTTGCCACCACCGCTGGGGGCACCACCGGCACCTGGGCCTGCGTTGGGACCACCCGGTCGACTTCGGCCGCCGGCCGGAGCCGGGCGGCTGGGACGAGCCGGGACCATGCCCGGGTTCGGTCGTGCTGCACCTGGACCACCCGTACCACCCGGGCGGGGTGGCGAACCCGGGCGCGGAGCACCTGGACGCGGAGCAGTGGAACTGCCGACACCAAAGGGGTTGTTACCCGGGCGCGGGCCCCCCGGCCTGGCGCCCGGACGCGGAATCGGCCGTGGAATGTCACCTGGTGAGGCGCTCGCGGCGGCTTCGGGCGGTACGGGAGGGGCGACCGGTGCGGCCGCAGGCGGAGCAGCGGGCGCCGGAGCCTGCGCAGCCATCGGCCTGGGAGCAGGAGCAGCCCCAGTGGGCACCGCGGCCGGACGCGCCGGTGCAGGCGCTGGTGCCTCGACGAATGCAGCCGGAGCAGCAGCGGGGGCGGGGTCGCCTGGACCCGGAGTCGCAGCCGGGGTCGGGACCAGCTCTGGAGCAGAAGTGGACTTGGCGGCCTTTACGGCCTTCGTGGCGGCCTTGACGGGCTTGGCCGTCGGGGCCGGGAACGCCTCGTGCAGGCGTCTGACGACCGGTGCTTCGACCGTGGAGGACGGGCTCTTGACGTACTCACCGAGTTCGGTCAGCTTGGCGAGAACGTCCTTGCTGGGTACGCCGAGTTCTTTCGCGATGGCGCTGACGCGGGCTTTGCCTGGCAACGTGACTCCTCATAGGTGAGGGCGGCGGCTGCCCGCGCGACCTCGTGGTTACGGGTGGAACATGATCACGGGTGGTTCTTCACTGGGTGCTCATCCGAGAAAGACCTGCTCTCGACGGGCGCACGGACCCTGATGTCCGGGCGCGCTTGGCGGCGCGACGGTGCGGGAACTCATGGTGCTGGACGATCCTGTTCGTGGTGCTGGCCGAGACGGTCGGCGACAAAGCTGTGCAACGCCTCGGCTGACAAGTCTCCCGTAACCCGCAGGGCTCGTCGGAAGGCTCCTCGTCGTTCGGCGCGTGCCAGGCACTCGGGTCGAGGATGCATCCAAGCCCCTCGGCCTGCGCACCTGCGCTGCGGATCCGGGACAACCTGCCCGGCCACCGCCACGACTCGCAACAGTTCGCTGATCGATGAACGCTGCCGGCAGCCCACACATGTGCGCACCGGAACCACTCGATCGGCCACCGCCCAGTCTAGCGCGAGGTCAGCCCTTCGTCTTACGGGCTCGTCACCGGCTGGCAACCGGGGGTGCAGCGGCTGGCGCGACCTCGACCGGAGACTCCTCCTGGGCGTCGCTGCGGATGTCGATCCGCCACCCGGTCAGCCGCGCGGCCAAGCGCGCGTTCTGCCCCTCCTTGCCGATGGCCAAGGAGAGCTGGAAGTCCGGTACGACGACGCGGGCCGCCTTGGCCACCGGGTCGACGACGTGCACCTCGAGTACGCGGGCCGGGGACAGCGCATGCCCGACGAACTCGGCCGGGTCCTCGGAATAGTCGACGATGTCGATCTTCTCGCCATGTAGCTCGCTCATGACGTTGCGTACCCGCTGACCGACGGGGCCGATGCAGGCACCCTTGGCGTTCAACCCCTCGACCGTGGTGTGCACCGCGATCTTGGTCCGATGCCCGGCCTCGCGGGCCACCGCGGGAATCAGCACGCTGCCGTCGGCGATCTCGGGAACCTCGAGGGCGAAAAGCTTGCGAATCAGGTTCGGGTGCCTACGGCTGACCATCACCTGGGGTCCGCGCGGGGTTCTGGTCACCGACACGACGTAGCACTTCAATCGCGAACCATGGCTGTAGTCCTCCCCCGGTACCTGCTCGGCGGCCGGCAGGATGGCTTCGAACTTGCCGATGTCGACGACCACGATGCCGCGCTCGTTGCGACCTCGATGCACCTGTACGACTCCTCCGACCAAGTCTCCTTCTCGACCGGAGAACTCCCCGAAGTTGTTCTCGTCCTCGGCATCGCGCAGACGCTGCAAGATCACCTGACGTGCCGTACTCGCCGCGATCCGCCCGAAGCCGCTCGGCGTGTCGTCGTACTCCCGGAGCACCGTGCCGTCCGGACCCAGTTCCTGGGCGAACACCGACACCTCCCCGGTCTTGCGGTCGACGACGACCCGCGCGTGGGCGTCGGTGCCCTCTTTGTGCCGGTAAGCGGTGAGCAAGGCCGTTTCGATGGCCTCGACCACAGTCGCGAACGAGATCCCCTTCTCGCGTTCGATCCCCCGCAGGGCACTGATGTCGATGTTCATTTCTCCTCCGCGGAGGGAAGTGCGTCGTCGATGTTCATTTCTCCTCCGCGGAGGGAAGTGCGCTGTGGGCGGCGGATTTCCAGCCGCCCTTCCCCTTCTTCGCCTTGGGTTGCCGCTGTGCTCGCTCGTGCTTGGCGCCCTCGTCGGGACGGTTGAATTCCAGCTCGACTCTCCCGGCTCCCAGGACTGACAGCGGCAGCAGATGCTCGACGCCGTCGACGCTCAGGGTCACCGCCACCCCGTCAAAGCCGGTGACCCGACCGCGCAGCGTTGAACCTGGCGAGTCCGCGGACCCCTCCTCCACGGCCAGCGAACCATTGCTCGCCACGGGGACCGCGACCAACCGCCCGATCGCCCGGCGCCAGTGACGGGGCTCGGTCAGCGGTCGATCCACGCCCGGCGAGGTGACCTCCAGAACGTAGGGCGCCTTGCCGATGACTCCCTCGTCCTCGTCCAGGACGGCGGCCACCGCGTGGGACATCTCGGCGATGTCATCGAGGGAGACCCCAGCGTCTCGATCGATGACCACTCTGAGCAGGCTGCGCCGCCCCATCGGGGTCAGGATCAGGTCTTCCAGGTCATAACCGGCTCCCCGGATCACCGGGGAGACCAGCGCTGCCAGCCGGTCCAGAGTCGCGGCCGATCCCGCGCTGTTGGCGCTCACCTGTCGGCCTCCTTGTCGTGTGCAGTTGTCGGTACGGCGCGCATCACCGGTACCGCTTCGAGGTTACCGGTGCCGGGCGAGTCGGGCTGACTGTCAGACTCCTGCGGTGAGCGATTCGCGTGTCTCGCGCCGTACCGTGCTGCTCGCCGGAGCGAGCCTGGGCGCGGTCGGACTCGGTCCCGCGTTGGGCGCCTGCGAGGCGACCTCGGGACAACCACCCACGCCGACCGCCGCGGCGATCGATCCGTTGACACCGGTTCTGATCGGTCAACAGGAACTTCTGGCCACCTACAAGCGCACGCTCGCCGCCTTTCCGGACCTCACGGCTTCGGTGTCGGACCTGCAAGCCCAGACGAGCGCACATACCGAGGCGCTGCGAGCCGCTGCGCCGGCCGCTGTTGGGCAGGTCGCCTCGGCGTCCCCATCCACATTTCCCTCACGGTCCGGCTCCGGGCCGGACCAGCCGGGCGATGTGGTGACGGCCCGCTCCGACCTGCGGCGCGCTGTGCAGGCGGCCGCTGGCACGCTGCGAGCCGCCGCGCTGCGCGCCGACGGTGATCTCGCTGCCCTACTCGGCAGCTGCGCGGCCAGTACCGCCTGCCATGTCCGGCTGCTCGGGTGAGAGTCCACCACGCTCACTTCTCCGCGGAGGAGCCATGAGCCCCGCCGAGATCGAAGGTCTGCAGGCTGCCCTGCGTTCCGAGCACGTCGCGATCTGGGGGTACGGCATCGTGGGTGCCTCGGTCGTCCTCGAGAGCCGGCAGGCCGTACGGGATGTCGACGCTGCCCATCGGTCCCGCCGAGACGAACTCGCCGACCTCGTCCGGCTGCGCGGGGCCGACCCGGAGCCCACCGAAGCCAGCTATGAACTGCCGTTCCCGGTCGCCGACCCGACCAGCGCCCTGAAACTTGCAGCGTCGTTGGAAGCCGGCGTCGCGTCGGGCTATGCCTTCGCCGTCTCCCGAAGTCACAGCCAGCGGGCCAAGGCGTTCTCACTCACCGCGCTGACCGACGCGGCCCTGCACCAGACCGGCTGGCACCAGCTATCCGGCGTTGCTCCAGTCACCCCTGAGTTTCCCGGACTCTGAGCGCCTCGATGCTGACATGACCGAGAGCGGTGCTCGTACGGTGCTCGTGGCACCCGAGCGCCTGGCCGGCTGGTTGGAGCGATTCGCTGCCAGCCACGGTGACGTGCAGGTCAGCGCGAGCAACGACGTCGTCGCGCTGCATGCCGTTGACGGGTCAGCCGCTCGCTGCGAGGTGCCCTTCCCACCACTGCATCCCGATCCACGCGCTCCATGGCAGACGCTGGTCGACCACGCTAGGCACGGTCGCAAGGTGGCGGTGCTGCTGATTCGCCGGGGCGGTTATGCCGCAGGGGTCTTCGAGGCAGCAACACTGGTGGCCTCGAAGGTGGGCAACCGGTATGTCCAGGGCCGGACCGCAGCGGGCGGTACGAGTCAGCAGCGCTTTTCGCGTCGGCGGGACAATCAGGCGGCCGCCCTGGTCGGCTCTGCAGTGGAGGTGGCGCTGCGGATCATCGCGCCCGAAAGCCCAACCCTGACCGCCCTGTTCACCGGTGGAGATCGACCGTTGATCGCCTCGGCGCTGGCCGATCCCAGGCTGGCCAAGGTGGCCGCTCTGCCCAGAGGTCCATGGCTGGTGGTCGGTGATCCGCGGCTGAAGGTCCTTCGTGAGGCCGGCCAGAGTGCCCGCGCCGTTCGGATCACGATTCTCGACGGCTGACGTGCCGGGCGCGGCCTGCCGCCGCGGGAGGGCGTAGGCGGTGGCCGTGGTCAGCGGATCGGCATTCCTGCCTCACGAAGGGCGCGCTTGACCGCATCGATGCGCAATCGCCCGAAGTGGAAGACGCTTGCCGCCAGGACCGCGTCGGCGCCCGCGACGACGGCCGGCGCGAAGTCGGCGAGGCTTCCCGCCCCGCCACTGGCAACAAGCGGGACGCTGGAGACGGCGCGCGCGGAGGCGATCATCTGCAGGTCGTAACCGGCCTGGGTGCCGTCGGCATCCATCGAGTTGAGCAGGATCTCCCCGACCCCGCGCCCGATGGCCTCGGAGATCCAGCCCACCGCATCCCTCGCGGTGCCCGTACGGCCTCCGTGGGTGGTCACCTCGAACCCGGACCGCGTTGCGGCACCGATGGCTCGGCGGGCATCGACGGAAAGCACCAGGACCTGCGAGCCGAACTCGACCGCGATCTCGTCGATCAGCTCCGGACGGGCGACAGCGGCGGTATTCACCCCGACCTTGTCCGCGCCCGCCCGCAACAAGCGGTCCACATCCTGGACGGACCGGATTCCGCCACCGACGGTCAACGGGATGAACACCGTTTCAGCGGTCCGCCGGACGACGTCGTAGGTGGTCTCTCGCTCGTCGGAGGAGGCGGTGATGTCGAGAAAGGTGAGTTCGTCGGCACCCTCGGCGTCATAGATCCGAGCCATCTCGACCGGGTCCCCCGCGTCGCGCAGGTCGACGAAGTTGACTCCCTTGACCACCCGCCCGGCCGCGACGTCAAGACACGGGATCACGCGGACCGCGACGCTCATGCTCGGTGCTCTGCTCCACCCGGCGGGTGATCTGTCCCGCGGTAGGCATCGACCTCGACCTCCACCAGAAGGTCGGGATGTACCAATCCGCTGATCTCGACCATGGTCGCGGCCGGCCTGACGTCCCCGAACAGTTCCTGATGCGCGCGGCCGACCGCACCCTGCTGGTTGATGTCGCGGACGTATATCCGGGTGCGCACGACATCCGCCACGTCCAGGCCGGCCTCCCGTACGGCGGTCAGGGCGATTTCGAAAGCGACCAGCGTCTGGCGGTGGGCGTCACCGACACCGACCACCTCGCCGTCCACGGTCGCCGTGGAGCCGGCGACGAGTACCCACGGGCCGGCGACGACCGCGCGGGAATAGCCAACCAGCTCCTCGTACGGACCGCCCGAGGAGATTCGTCGCAGCGTCATCCCAGTCCTGCCCGCATACGCGGGACGAGGTGCCTCACCAGGCAACCCGCAGCGCCTGGGGAAGGGTGAAAGCGCCTGCGTACAGCGCCTTCCCGACGATGGTGCCTTCGATGCCGTCAGGCACCAAGGCGGCAAGCACCCGGAGATCGTCCAAAGTGGACACTCCGCCGCTGGCAATCACCGGCCGGTTCGTGGCCTTGCAGACCTTCCGGAGCAGCTCGACGTTCGGCCCGGTCATGGTGCCGTCGCGGAGCACGTCGGTCACCACGTACCGTGCGCAGCCCTGCGCGTCCAGCCGGGCGAGCACCCCCCACAGATCCCCGCCCTCGCGAGTCCAGCCGCGGGCTGACAAGGTTTCGCCGCGGACGTCGAGTCCGACCGCGATCTGCTCCCCGAACTCGCCGATGGCTGACCCGGTCCACTCCGGATCCTCCAGGGCCGCCGTACCGAGGTTCACCCGGGCGCAGCCGGTCGCCAGCGCAGCGGCCAGGGAGTCGTCGTCGCGGATACCTCCGGACAGTTCCACGTGCACGTCCAGCCGGCCGACTACGTCGGCGATCAGCTCCCGATTGTCCCCCCGCCCGAACGCCGCGTCGAGATCGACGAGGTGGATCCACTCCGCACCGTCGCGCTGCCAGGTCAGTGCCGCCTCGAGCGGCGAACCGTAGGAGGTCAGGTTCGCGGCGACCCCCTGCACCAGGCGGACGGCCTGGCCGCCTGCCACGTCCACGGCGGGCAGCAGGATCAGGCTCACCGAGGCAGCCTACGAGCCTCGCGCCGGGCCACCGGGCAGGGGCATGCTGGCGGCCATGGAGTTCTCCGAGGTCGTGCGGCGTCGTCGGATGGTGCGCGCCTATGACCCGGCGCGTGCCGTCCCGTCCGAGATCCGAGACCGCATCCTGGGTAACGCCCTGCATGCTCCGTCGGCCGGCTTCAGTCAGGGCTGGGGCTTCTTGGTGCTGGAAGCTGCCGCCGATCGGGAGCTGTTCTGGTCGGTGACCACCGAGGCAGACGAGGCCGACTCGTGGCTGACGGAGATGAGCGCTGCCCCATTGCTGATCGTGTGTTTCTCGCACAAGGATGCCTATCTGGACCGGTACGCCGAACCGGACAAGGGCTGGGCGGATCGCGACGAGAGCCGCTGGCCGGTGCCGTACTGGGACATCGACACCGGGATGGCCGCGTTGCTGATGCTGCAGACGGCGGTCGACGAAGAACTGGGCGGCTGCTTCTTCGGGGTACCGCCGGAACACATCCAGGCGCTGCGCGCGGCCTTTGGCGTCCCGGACGGTTTCTCGCCGATCGGTGTGGTCTCGATCGGGTACCGGATGCCGGATCAGAAGTCGCCATCGCTGCGCCGTGGCCGCCGCGGCGTCGACGAGGTCGTGCACCACGGTCGCTGGCAGCCAAGGAGCACACCTCGATCAAGCAGCCAATCTTGACCGAAATCCTGCCCATCTCGCGTGCGCGTCCGGTGCTCGGCTGAATGCCGCTAGCGTCGGTCCGATGAACCTTGTGCCTGACACGAAGGACTGGACCTGGGTACTCGAGCGGCCCTGCCCGGACTGCGGATTCGATCCCGACGCGATCTCCGGACGAGACGTCGCGACGATTCTCCGAGACGCTGGGCCGACCTGGCAGGTCCAACTGCGACGTGTGGACGTACGGGCCCGGCCGAACTCCTCGACCTGGTCGCCGCTGGAATACGCGTGTCATGTACGCGATGTGTGCCGCCGCTTCGATAGCCGGCTGAACCTAATGCTCACCCAGATCGACCCGGAATTCGAGAACTGGGACCAGGATGGCACCGCCGTCGACGACCGGTACAGCGAGGATGACCCCATCGAGGTCGAGGCCGAACTATCCACGGCTGCAGAGACTCTGGCGGCTCACTTCGACGAGGTCAGGGGCGACCAGTGGCAGCGGACCGGTCGGCGTAGTGACGGTGCGCGGTTCACCGTCGACTCGTTCGCCCGGTACTTCCTGCACGATGTCCTTCATCACCTGCACGATGTCGGCGCCGAGGAACGCGAGACCGTCCGCGGACCCTGATCCGGTCAAGCGGCGCTAGCCCGTCGGCGTGACCCTCAGGATGACGTCTGCGCCGCCGCCGTTGGAGGTGGTGAGGTACAACGAGCCGTCCGTACCGAGTTGGGCGGTCCGGAGTCGCCCGTAAGTGCCGGAGAACTCAGGAATGAGTTCATCGCTGGTCAGGCGTCCCCCGCGACCGAAGGTCAACCGGAGCAGGGATTCGCCCTGCAGATGCGCAACGACCATGGACCCGTTCCAGGACTTCCACTGTGGACCGTCCAGGAAGGTCGCACCGCAGGTGGCATCTGTCGGTCCCGAGCTGTAGGAGGCTGGTTTTGCGTTCGGGAACTTCTGCAGGTCGGTCATCGGCACGCGCTCGTTGTAGGAGCCGCCGGCGCCGACGGGGTCCCAGCCGTAGTTGCGGTTGCGCAGAACGAGGTTGACCTCGTCCTCGATCGAGGGCCCGTGCTCGACATTGAACATCTGCCCGTTGGA
>JALZIL010000252.1 GCA_030860305.1 Actinomycetota bacterium | reverse complement strand
GGCAGTGGCAGTCGCTCGGTTGGGCATCCGCGCTGATGATCGTCGGAATCCTGTTGCTGCGCCGACTGCCTCTGCTGCTGCTCGTGCACCGGCCGCTGCGGCTGAGCTGGGCTGATGCGGTGTTCGTCGGCTGGTTCGGGCCGATGGGCGTGTCCTCGCTGTTCTACGCGCTGCTCGCCGCGGAGGAGGGCGTGGAGGATCCGAGGCTGTTCGCCGTCGTGACGCTGATCGTCGCAGCGAGCACCGTGGTCCACGGTGTCACCGCTGCTGGTGGCCGAGCGCTGCACACCCGTGTCACCTCGGCCGGTGCAGCACCCGGCCCCGGTGCAGGGTAAGGCTGCGGAAACATGAGGCCGCCCGCGAGCGCCAACGAGCACAAGCGTCTGACCAGGAGGGGCTGATGTTTGGACGATCTGGCCTTGCCGCGCAGCAGGCAGTGCGCCAGGTACTGCTCAGGGTCGGGGCGGCCGAGCTGATGCCAGCGGGTGTGGTGGGACTTGCAGAACAGGCGCTTGCCGTTGTCGACCCACACGTCGCAGAAACGGCAGTTGGCACTCGGTCCGGCCCGGTAGCCGAGACCGCCGGCACGGTGCTGGCCCACACCACCGGGTCAGGCACTCTCGAGGAGGTCCAGGTGCTGCGGTGCCGCATGCACAACCCGAAACCGCTGCTGCCGAAGCGGCATCCTCAACGGTGCACCGGGACAGCGCGCGTCGGCCGTTCCGTTCCGGACCCGGCTTGGCACCGAAGCCGGCAAGGTCGGGGCGGCCCTGCGCGCGCCATCGGTTGCCGTGGGCGGGGCAGAGCCCGTACTCCCAGCCGGACCGGTCACAACTCTCTGCACAGCACGGTGGGCGTCCCAGCACCGGATCGTCGGGGCGGGGACGTAGACATCGACGCGGAACTCCGGACGCACCGCGCCCAGGAGCTTCTCCAGCAGCCCGGTCGGGGCAGCAGCCGGTCGGTGGACGGGCGGGGTCACAGCTTCACCTCTCGGCCGGTGAACCAGCCCGCGGCTTCCAACGTCCGGCGGGCGTCCTCGATGCTTAGGGGGCGGAAGGGATCAACTATCTCGGGGAACGGGTTGGCGGCTTCTCGCGGGCGGCTGGCTTGAGCGTGTAGTTCCACTCTCCGTGGAACGTGTCGGGCTTGAGTTGCGCCGCGATGGCGGCCATCGCACCGTCACTGATCTTGATGCCTTTCGGGTAGCTGTTGCTGTCGGCTTCGGC
This sequence comes from Actinomycetota bacterium, assembly GCA_030860305.1. The sequence goes on along the minus strand of JALZIL010000252.1, from coordinate 4,043 downwards.
GCGGACGGTGAGTCCGGTGCGGGTGCTGGTAGCGCCGATCAGGTCGACCACGACCTGGTGGCTGGTCAGCGGTCGTCCTCGCCAGTCGCTGGTGATCGCCGAGAACAGTCGATGTTCGATCCTGTTCCATTTGCTGGTGCCGGGCGGGTAGTGGCAAGCCGTGATGGCCAGGCCGGTGTCGGTGGCGAGCTGAGCAAGTTCGGTCTTCCACAGTCGGACCCGGTAGCCGTTGGAGCCGCCTGCGTCGGCGGTGATCAGTAGCCGCTTGTCAGCGGGGTAGGCCTGCTGGCCGACCTGTGTCCACCAGCGGCGCAGGGTGGCGACCGCGAACGCAGCGGTGTCGTCGTCGCTGCCGACCGTCACCCAGCCGGTGTTGGCGGACAGGTCGTAGATCCCGTACGGGACAGCCTTGGGAATCGTCGGGTCGGAGAAGTCGTGCACGCCGACCCGGACCGGCTGTCCTTAAGGCTGCCAGTCGCGGCCATTGTTCTTGTAGCCAGGGGTTTCCCCGATGAGTTCCTTCTTCTTGGAGTCGACGCTGATCACCGGATCGCCCGCCTTGAGATAACGGATGGCAGCGGCGTTGATGTGCCCGAACTGGGCGTCGCGGTCTGGGTGCTGCTTGTCTTCGACGGTCTTGGTGTTGCTCTGCAGGCTGTAGCCCAGGCTGTGCAGCAACTCCCCGACCCGGACATGACTGACCGGATGCGCATCGGCGGTCAACGCCTCAGCCAACTGCCGGGTCGACTTGGTCGTCCACCGCAACGGCGACATCGGATCGCCCCGGGTGACCGGGTCGACCAGCGCCTCCAATGCGGCGACCAACCCCGGGTCAGTTTCGGTCAGCGACTTACGGCCACCGCCCGGCTTGCGGACCCGACCGTCGGCTGTCCCGCCGGCCTTCACCTCAGCCACGCCCCTGGTCACCGTCGGGCGCGACACCCCAGCCGCCACCGCCACCCGAGCGATGCCGCCGCGCCCCAACGCACGTGCCTCCGCACCCAACAGCAACCGCCGTTGGCGCTCATCGAGTTGCGGCAAGACGACTGCGAGCTTCGCCGCGAGCAACGCATCAGGTCCCGTCGGCGGCAAACCACGAATCTAGGCCAGCGGCCGCGTCACGACACGCCCTGAATTACGTGTCTGCCATTCGTTGCACAAGTGTTATTTACTTCCGATCCCTTAGGTGGCCGTAGGTGTCGTAGTCGGTCACCGAGGCGTGCCCGAGGAATTTCTTCACGCTCTCCATCCCGGCGCCTTTGCGCAGCAGCCAGGTCGCATAGGTGTGACGGAACAGGTGCGGCCCGAAAGTGATGCCGGTGCTGCGGCGCAGCCGTCTCACCAGGTCATAGACGGCCGGGTAGCACAGCGGACCCATGTGGGCGGCCCCACAGGTTGACGAACACGTAGTCCGAATCGAGGACCCGTACTCGTTGTTTAGGTAGTCGGCATACAAGCGCATCAGCTCGGCGCTCGCCGGGATCGTCCGGATCCGGCCGCTCTTCGTGTGAGCCCGGTTGTCGTTGCGCCGCGGCATCACCACGACGTGGCGTTCAGCGAGGTGCAAGTCCTCGTGCCGCAATCCCAACGCCTCACCGATCCGCATCCCGGTGTCCAGCAGCACGGCGAACAGCAACCTGTCCCCGCGAGTGCTGACACGCGTCCGGGATGGCCTGCGCACGGACGCGGTCAGGACCTGCGGCCGCGGCACCGCCGCAGGCAGCACGATCGTGCGTCGACGCTGCGGTGTGTTCTTGCTGATGTGCTGCAGGAAAGGCCGATACGACGTCGCCGACCACCTGGCCTGACACCCACCCACCAGTCCGACAGGACCCGACCGGACAGCAGTGGAAATCAGCCGGCTGGCCCGGCCACCTCACGCCCAAACCCGGCCAGCAACAAGATCACACATCAGCATGATCAACCAAGGTCCGACGGTGGATCCGGGCTAAGCTGCGCACGGAGTCCCTGGCACCGATGTGAGGAACCCGCGCACCTGCGAATCCACTGGCCCGGTCCGTTCCTGTGCGTCGACTAGAGGTTCGAACCAGCCTGAGGATCAGGAGCAGCGCCAACCAGGACGTCACCAGGCCGATCCACATCACCACCTCCACGCCTGCGTCCCTACGTCCGGCGGGCCGTCCTGCTCCATCGCGTCCGCCGCGTCGCACGACCACCGGCGGATCTCGAACAGGAAACACAGCAAGGCCAGCAGAGCCACGACCAGCACGACCAGCAGAGCCACGACCAGCACGACCACAAGGACCGCAGACTCCGCCACGGTGAGGCTCATCACGACCAGCCCCCGTCCTCGCTCGTCCCCGAACTGGAGGTCAAGCCCCGAACCACCCCTTCCTGCGGTGGCTCACACCGCTCACGGGATCCGCCGCCGCCGCTACGTGGATCTCGACCCGCCGCCCGTGCTGCGTCGCGGATCGCGATCAGGTCCCGGTTGGTCTGCTCAAGCGTCCAGGGCGACACCGTGTTCTGCGCGGTCTGCTTGCCGGCGGTGTGTGTGCGCGCGGCCTGCCGGTCGATCTGCCGCAGGAGGTTGATCAGGACCAAGAGGACCGCGATGGCCACGACAGCAACCGAGGCGAGCACGAGCACTAAGCACAAAGATTCTGTTCCGGTGATGCGTTCGACCCAGGCCATCTGTATCACGGCGAAGTCCAGAACAACACCGTTGTACGTGTCGCTATGGCGGGCCTCACCCGCGCGATCGGTCTTCGAACGACACCTGCACCGACCGCACGCTCGATCCGCCGAGCATGCACGTCCAGAAGCCGAGTCCTTCGTGAACCCGTGTCTGGCGTTAAGGGGCCGTGCGAGGCGGTATGGCTGGCTGCGAAGCGGGCACTGCTCCGATGTGCTCCTACCCCGACGAGCCGATAAGGGGCGTGTGGTGGCAGCGTTTCGACGACCGAAGCGGTCGAGAAGGGGGCGTTCTCCCGGTGACGTGCTGCTGTTCGTCGGGCTTGCTCGACACCGTCGGGTCGCGGGCACAGAGCAATCAATGGACACGCCGCCGACATCGCCGCCAGCACGGCCGGGATCGACGAGGACAAGAGCGCGATCCGACTGCTCGAGCGCACGAACGAGCTGCTCGAGCGCACGAACGAGCTGTCCGCGTCGAGCCTTACCTCCGCCCAGCCACTCGAGGCGCAGCTGACCGACACGGTCGGTCTGGCACAGGGCATCGACGGCACGGTGACGTCGGCCGTGGCGACCACCCCATAATCTGCTGCTTGCGGAAGCACTATCGGGTGTCGGGTAGCGGTCATCACGTGGGTGCTTCCGCCGGAGGCGGGCTGCAGGAAGCCGTCGAGGTTCCGTCCGACGGCACGGCTGCCGTGCCGCGGTAGCACCACCGTGGGCTGCCGGAGGTGCACGACGCGGCGGGTGCTGGGCGGTGTCCAGGAGGGGCAACGGAACGTTGCCGTTCGTTGCCAGCTGCGGTGTGCCCCTAGCAGTCACTTGACGCGCCCCGGACCTCAATCGGTAGCCCGGTCTGGAGCGAGAGTTCTGCCCGCCTGCAGCAGACGCTGCACAGCGCGTCGGTCACGCGGTACTTCGCGCCTGCCGATCCTAAAGCGGGCATGGCCCGAGCTACGTCCGAGGACGGGAACAACGCGAACAGGCGACCGCCACCGGGACGTTGCGTTGACGGCGCTGATGTCCGCGCCGTTGGCCAAAGCCAGCCCTTGAGCGATGGATAGCCCGAAAGGCGGCGAAGTCGGCCTTGCGGCGCCAGCGTGTGTAGACAAGGTAGTCGCTGCATTCTTTGAGCGAGCGCAGCAACTCGAAGTGCTCGAAGCCCGGCGCGGTGTCGACAGCTCCCTGAAGGGCGGCGAAGCGCTCCTTCAGGGTCGCGCCGGCGGGGACGGTCAGGACGTTGATCGTGACGTAGGACAACCGCGCCGAACAGCTGGTTGCTGGCCGCGACCCCGTTGGCAGCAGCCGTTTCGCGCTGATCGTGTCCTCCGTTTGGGGTCGGCGACCGCGATGGCCCTGTTCGACGAATCATTTTGCAGTGCACCATC
>JALZIL010000243.1 GCA_030860305.1 Actinomycetota bacterium | reverse complement strand
ACTGTAAAAGGCCAGGTCAGCAGCCTAATTGCACTCCAGGAGGTGCACAACCTTACCAGCAGTGACGTCGAGCACTGACGGCAAGTCAGCGGCGCCGCGACAATGACTCCTCAGCTCCCCTTCAGCGAGCAGTCGTAGGGGGCGTTCGGTTGGAACTCGCAGCCGGCCGCGATGACCTTCCATTCCCCGCCTTCCACGGTCAGAAACTCGATGTCCCCGTCGAGGATGACCCTGGCGTTGCGGCCGTAAGCCGCGACCTCGACGACCTGGTCGGCAGTCGGGAGACCCTCCTCGAGGATCGCGTCGTCGCACGGGGTGTCAGCGGACTGCTCCAGCTCCCTGCGGGTGCCTTCCGCCAACAGATCACACGCCTGAGCACTGTCACTGCTACTCAAGGCGTCGTGAAAGGCCACTGCGGCATCATCGGCGGTCGCTCCGTCCGGGCTCAGCGAGCTGCACCCGGACAGTGCGACCGCGCTGAGCACAACCGCTGCCGTACGCCAGCCGCGCTCGGTGATCACCTCGCGGAGGCTGCCGGCGGGAGACGCTCAGGACGGTGCATTCGGAGCCATCAGCGTGCGACGGGATCGTAGGAATGCAGCCCGACACGGCTCTCAGTCCGCAATGAGTCCGCAAGAGGCCGCGTAGCCGCCTCGTGGGGCCGATCCGCCGGGGGGCCGAGCCCGCCGAGCCCTACCTGCTCAGCGGCCCGATCGAGGTACGGCGACGGAGGTTGTTCCCGCGCAGCGGCGCGCCCGGGGGACGAGGTGAACAGGAGATCGTCAGACTGGCAGCCCGCGAGACACGCGCGGGTCAGGCGAGGGTCTTGGCCGGCTTGAGGCTGAGCTCGCGATCGACGATGCCCACGAGCATGTCTAGCATGATGTCGACGGTCATCCCAGGAGCCCCTGTGAGCACTTGGATTGCCGCACCGTCAGTGGCCGTGGTGAGATGACGTGCGAACTTGACGGGGTCAACGTCACGGAAGATGCCCTGCCGCTGACCCCGCGTGACGATTCGAACAACGGTGTCCATCCATCGCGCGTAGAAACCGTTGTGGACCGGGCGCAACTCTGGGTTGAGGCACGTCTCGGCCCAGAACTGGAGCCAGATGGACCACTCGTCGCGGATCTGTCCCCCAATCGGCAATTGCATCTCGATCAGGGCCAGCAGTCGTTTGCGTGCGTCGTGAATCTGTCGAAGCCGACTGCCCTGGCGCTCGAAAGCCCGATCGACGCTGTACTGCAAGGCCGCCCGGAGCACGTCGTCCTTGCCCGGGAAGTAGTAGTGGACCGTCCCGGTGCTCGTCCCGCATACACGGGCAATGTCCTGGACACGGACCTGGTGGTAGCCACGCTCGGCCACCAGCCGCCAGGCCGCATCGAGGATTGCGGCCCGACGCTCCTCGCTGCCCTGCCCCGCACCCGGTCGCGTCATGACGCTCCTCATCCCTGAAAGTGTTCCATCGACGCGTCTGTTGTGCCCAGCATGGCGAAAACTGACTCACGAGTCAAAACAAATCGGACGTCAACCGAGCGAGATTTTTGAGATTTTATGCTGAATTGCTTGACAGTCAATCCGTAAAGAGGCCAGCCTGCCGTTGACCGATGCGTCAGTCAAACAAATTCTTAGGATCCTTCAGTCTTCTCTCAACGAGGCAGGCAACGATGACTCACCCCCCTTCCCGACGCAGATCGATGGGACTCCGGTTGATCGCCCCGATGACGGTGCTTGCGCTCAGCGTGACGGCCTGCTCGTCGGGGTCCCCGACGGACGCACCATCGGCCGGGGGCTCTCCACAGGCGGGCGGCACGCTGCGCGTTGGGATCGTGGGTGGATCGACGAAGGACACCCTGGATGCGCACTCACCTGTCACGCACCCGGACGAGGCACGCGTGATTCAGCTCTACGACACGCTCGCGACCTACGACACCGACCACCAGGTCGAGATGGGTCTTGCGGACGAGATCACCCCGTCGGCGGACGCGACGACGTGGACGGTTCACCTCCGCGACGGCGTGAAGTTCAGCAACGGCGAGCCGATCACGGCCGACGACGTGATCTTCACCTTCATGCGGATCACGGACCCGACGGACCCTCACGCCGGTGCAGCCGGTCTTGGCACCCTCGATCGGAACGGGCTCACGGCGACCGACCCGCAGACCATCGAGTTCCCGTTCACGAGCCCGTTCGCCACGTTCGTGGATGCGGTTGCGCAGTACAACAACGGCATCGTGCCGGACGGCTACGACCCCGAGGACCCAGTCGGCTCCGGGCCGTTCATGTTCGAGAGTTTCACCCCTGGTCAGGAGAGCACCTTCGTCAAGAACCCGCACTACTGGCGCGATGGCGAGCCGTACCTGGACGCGGTAACGATCATCAACTTCCCTGACGACACCGCACGGGTCAACGCGCTGCTCGGTGGTCAGGTCGACGTGATCGACCAGCTGCCGCTCGGCCAGATCGACGTGGTCAAGGCTGACCCCAACCTCAGAGTTCTGGAGTCCGAGACCGGGGGGTGGTTGCCGTTCACGATGCGCGTCGACCAGCCACCGTTCGACGACGTGCGGGTGCGCCAGGCCTTCCGTCTGATCGTCGACCGTCAGCAGATGATCGACCAGGTGCTCGGCGGGCATGGCGTGATCGGAAACGACATGTACGCCCCGTTCGATGCCTGCTTCCCGACTGACATCCCCCAGCGCGAACAAGACATCGCCGAGGCCAAGCGGCTGCTCGCCGAGGCGGGCCAGAGCAACCTCAGCGTTGACCTGATCACCTCGTCCGTGGCAGCCGGGCTTGTCGAGGCCGCGCAGGTGTTCGCACAGCAGGCCGAGGCTGCCGGAGTGACGGTTAATGTCAAGAAGGTCGACCCCGGAACCTTCTACGGAGACCAGTACCTGCAGTGGACCTTCGCCCAGGACTTCTGGTTCACGCGCGACTACCTGCCGCAGACCGCCGTGGGCAGCACCGCGACTGCTCCGTACAACGAGACTCACTGGGCTGACCCCGAGTGGACCGCGATCGTCGAACAGGCCAATGCGACGGTCGACGAGGTCGCGCGGTGCGAGCTGATCGCGCAGGCTCAGCAGATCGAGTATGACCGCGGCGGCCACATCATCTGGGGCTTCCCCAACAGTCTCGACGCGTACGCCTCGACGGTCCAGGGACTCGTCCCCGACAAGAGCGGAATCCCGTTGACGTCCTTCGGTTTCCGCAGAGTATGGCTTAACAGGTAAGCGGAGGCTCCCGTGCGTCGCATGCTCGTCAGACGTGCACTCTTCGGTGTGTTCACGCTGCTCGTCGTCTCGTTCGTGGTCTTCCTCGCTACCCAGGCGCTGCCCGGCGACGCGGCCAGAGCGATCCTCGGTCGCGAGGCGACACCGGAGCGGCTTGCGGCGCTTCGAGAGCAACTCCACCTCGGTGGGTCGCTGCCCAGCCAATACTTCAACTGGCTGGGCAACATCCTCACCTTCAACCTGGGTACCTCACTTGCCAGCAACCAGCCGGTCAGCACGCTGATGGGTCCGACCCTGCTCAACTCGAGTGTCCTGATGCTGTGCTCCGCGGTGATCGCCACGCCGCTGGCGATCACCATCGGCACCTGGAGTGCGCTCAAGAAGGGCAAGCCAGTCGACCATGCCGTTGGCGTCATCACCCTCGTACTTGCCGCCCTCCCGGAGTTCGTGGTTGGCATCCTGCTCGTGCTGATCTTCGCCACCGGTATCTTCCACGTCCTTCCCGCCGTCTTCGTGACGACGCCGGGACAGCCGGTGTGGAGTGATCCTGCACAACTCGTGCTCCCCACGCTGACCCTGGTGCTGGCCGTCAGCCCCTACATCATCCGAATCATGCGGGCCACGATGATGGAGGTGCTCGACAGCCAGTACGTCCAGCAGGCCCGACTCAAGGGTCTCCCTGAGCGGACCGTCATCCTGCGGCACGCGCTGCCCAACGCGATCGGGCCGGTCGCGCAGGTCATCGCGTTGCAGCTGGCCTGGCTGGTGGGCGGTGTCGTGGTGGTGGAGTACCTCTTCCGTTTCCCGGGAATCGGCTTCCAGCTGATCGACGCGGTGACCAACCGGGACCTGCCTCTGGTACAGGCGCTCGTCCTGGCCGTTGCCCTCTTCTACGTCGTCGTCAACCTGGTCGCCGACGTCATCACCCTGGCAGCTAACCCGAAGGTGCGGACCGCCCGATGAGCGCGATGACGCTTCCCACCGCAGCCGACAGCAAGTCACGGCGCTCCGGCAAGAGCAGCCTGGTACGCCGTGCATTGCGCACCAAACGCACCCGGATCGGCCTTGCCCTGAGCCTTCTGGTCCTGCTGGTGGCCTTCCTGGGTCCCTTCTTCACGCCACACTCACCAACTGCCTTCGTCGCACCGCCCTTCTCGTCCGCGGGCATCAGTGGCCCATTCGGCGCCGACAACCTCGGCCGAGACGTCTTGTCGCGCTTCCTGGCCGGCGGACGGACGCTGATGATCCTGGCGATCACCGCCACGGCCATCGGCGTCGGGATCGGCGCGGCAGTCGGCGTCATCGCCGCCTACGCCCGCGGCTGGCTCGACGAGACGCTCATGCGAATAGGAGACGTGACGTTGGCGTTCCCGCAGATCGTCCTGGCGCTACTGTTCTTGTCGATCATCGGCCCGCAGCTGTGGCTGCTCGTCCTCATGGTCGGCCTTGGGCATCTTCCCCGGGTCGCGCGAGTCGTGCGTGGAGCGGCCTTCTCGGTGGTCGAGCGCGACTTCGTCAAGGCGGTTGAGTCGATGGGGATCCCACGCTGGCGGATCATGCTCGGCGAGATCGTGCCGAACATCAGCAGCACCCTTGCCGTCGAGTTCGGTCTCCGGCTGACGTACTCCATCGGCCTGGTCGCCGGGCTGAGCTTCCTCGGCCTCGGCCTGCAACCCCCGACTGCTGACTGGGGCCTCATGATCAACGAGAACCGGATCGCTCTCACCATCCAGCCGTGGCCGGTTCTCCTGCCCGTGATCGCCATCGCCATCCTGACCGTCGGCACGAACTTGGTAACCGATGGCCTGGCCAAGGCTGCCATCGGCAGTGACGAGGGAGTGCGGGCATGACAACGACAGCCCCGAGCCGGCCAACGCTGGTCGTCGACCAGCTCAAGATCGTCGGTGTTCCGTCACTTGCCGCCATAGTGGACGAGCTCTCCCTCGAAGTTCGTCCCGGTGAGATTCTCGGCGTCGTCGGCGAGTCTGGCTCAGGCAAGACAACATTCGGACTTGCCCTGCTCAACTACTGCAAGGACGGGACCCGCGTCGAGGACGGTTCCGTCGTGGTGGGCGACAAGGAACTCGCGGGACTCCACTGGCGCGCGGTCCGCCAACTGCGCGGCCGCACCGTCGCCTACATCCCTCAGTCGCCGGCATCATCGCTGAACCCGGCCCTGCGTATCGGCACGCAGCTCAAGGAGTGCCTCAAAGGCGGTGGCGCCGACGTACTCGAGCGGGTACGCGAGGTGCTGAGGGAGGTGGCGCTTCCCGACGATGACGCTTTCCTGGCTCGGTATCCTCACCAGCTCTCCGGCGGTCAGCAGCAGCGGGTGGCCATCGCAATGGCGTTCACCGCGCGACCAGCCCTGATCGTCCTCGACGAGCCCACGACCGGGTTGGACGTAAGCACTCAGGAGCATGTGCTCAAGACAGTCCGTGACATGTGCCTGAACTACCACTGCGCTGCGGTGTACATCAGCCATGACATGGCTGTGGTCGCAGAGCTTGCCGATCGCATTGCCGTCATGTACTCCGGCCGCATCGTCGAGATCGGCAACACCGCCGAGGTCCTCGCCGGATCGCGGCACCCCTACACAGCACGGCTGCTGCTCGCTGTGCCCGACCTCGAGGCTCGCCGGCCGATGGTCGGCATCCCGGGTCAGGCACCGTCACCCCTCGCGCGTCCGCATGGCTGCGCGTTCGCTCCCCGCTGTCCGCTGGCCGACGAGGGATGCACGAAGGATGCACCGGGAGTAACCGACGTCGGTCCGCGGCACACGGTCCGCTGTTTCAAGGCAGATCATCCCTTACCACCCCCGGACGCCGCGCCGAACTTCACCGCCGCTTCCCGCAGGGATGGGCAGCAGCCGGTCATCGCGTTGCGGAATCTACAGGCCGGGTATGGCCGCACGAGGGTGCTGGAGGACATCACGCTCGCGGCCTACTCAGGCGAGTGCCTCGCGCTGCTCGGAGAGTCGGGCTCCGGAAAGACCACGCTCAGCCGCTGCATCGCCGGCCTGCACACCGACTTCACCGGCGATCTGCAGCTGGACGGCGCTCCCCTGGCCAACAGCAGTTTCAAGCGCAGCCGGGACCAGCGCCGGCGGATACAGTACATCTTCCAGAACCCGTACGAGTCGCTGAACCCGCGCCGCACTATCGGGGACCTCATCCTGCAACCGGTAACCGCCCTGCGGGGCCGGCAGAAGAACCCGGAGGAGGTAATCAACAAGGCCCTCGAGCACGCCTCCCTGCGCCCTGACCACGCGCATCGCTATCCCGACCAGCTCAGTGGTGGTGAACGCCAGCGGGCGGCGATCGCCCGGGCGCTGGCCACGGAGCCTGAGGTCCTGGTTTGTGACGAGATCACCTCCGCCCTCGACGTCTCGGTCCAGTCCTCGCTGGTGGGACTCCTGCGGCGTCTGCAGACCGAGATGGGTCTGACGTTGTTGTTCATCACCCACAACATCGCGCTGGTGCGCAACATCGCACAGTATGTGGCGGTGCTCGAGGCGGGACGCATCGTCGAGCTCGGTGCGGTGGACGACGTGTTCACCAACCCGCAACACCCCTACACCCGCTCGCTCATGAGGGACACGCCCAACTTTCAGCTGCCCGCCAGCCTGCCCGTGGAGCTCCCGTAACCCGTCGAGTCCCTGTGACGACGAACCGGGCCACCTTCCACCCCGAGGCCCTGTCCGGCCAGGTTGTCCTGGTCACTGGCGGCGGCACGGGCATCGGTCGGGCCACTGCGGTGTCGATGGCAACCGTTGGCGCCCGTCTGGTGATCGCCGGTCGCCGGGTCGAGCTGCTCGAGGAGACCGCCGAGCTCGTGCACAAGGTCGGGGGCGAGGCGCTTGTCGTCGCCTGCGATGTGCGCGAACCCGAGCAGGTGAGTGACCTGGTCACGCGTGCGCTCGACACGTACGGTCGCATCGACGTGCTCGTCAACAACGCCGGGGGGCAGTTCCAGGCGCCCGCGGAGGACATCTCGATAAGCGGCTGGCGGGCCGTCCACCGGCTGTCGGTGGAGGCGGTCTGGAACGTCACTCGCGAGGTGGCCACGCGCAGCATGATCCCCAACCGCGGTGGCGTGCTCGTCTTCATGGCGTTCTCACCCCGCCGCGGCATCCCGGGCATGGTCCATGCCGCCGCAGCCCGCGCCGCGATCGAGAACCTCGCGTCGGGGCTGTCGTTGGAGTGGAGCCGGTACGGCATCCGCTCCGTGGCGATAGCACCGGGCAGCATTATCAGCGAGGGTCTCCAGCGCTACTCCGACGAGGCGATCCGTGAGTGGGAGCAGGGGATCCCGCTGGGCCGGCTCGGTCACGTCGACGACGTCGTCGACGTGATCACGTTCCTGGCCACGCCGGCCGCCCGTTACATCACCGGAACCACCATCGTCGTAGACGGCGGCGCAGATGCGTGGGGATCCGGCCGACCCGTTCCCCAGAAGGAGCTGTGATGACCCTGATGAACGACGCCGCCACTCGGGCCGTGCCGAACGTGGGCCACGACAGTCTGGATGCACTATTCGCACCGAACGCCGTCGCGATCGTGGGCGCCAGCGACGACACCCGCAAGTACGGAAACTGGATCGCCGTACAGGCCCTCAAGGGCGACCGGCCGGTGCACCTGGTCAACCGCACCCGCCCCCGAGTCCTCGACCGGCCGACCGTTCCCAGCGTTTCGGCTGTCGGCAGCCCCGTCGACCTCGTCGTCATCGCGGTCCCCGCTTCAGGCTTCGAGGCCGCAGTGGAGGACGCACTCGCGGGAGGCGCCCGCGCGATTGTCGGCATCAGTGCAGGTCTCGGCGAGACCGGCGAGGCAGGCCGTCGGGCACAAGAACGGATCACCGCCAAGGTACGCGCCGCCGGGGCACGACTGCTGGGCCCCAACTGTCTGGGTGTCCTCGACCACACCAGCGGGCTGATGCTGACCTCGAACGAGTTCCCCGTCGGGAAGATCGGGGTGATCTCGCAGAGTGGCAACATCGCCCTAGAACTGGCCACCCTGCTCGTCGACCACGAGCTGGGCGTCTCCCGCTTCGCCAGTCTCGGGAACCAGGCCGACCTCGAGGCGGCCGACCTCATCGACGCCTACGTCGAGCACGAAGGCACCAGCGCCATCGCCTTGTACTGCGAGGACTTCCGAGACGGGCGCCGGCTCGCGCGTTCGGCGCAGTGTGCTTCCGAAGCAGGGAAACCTGTGGTGCTGCTGACGGTCGGGTCAACGGATGCGTCGGTGCGCAACGCCCGGTCCCACACGGGTGCGATGGTGCCCTCCGGCATCGTGGTCGACGCGGCTTGCCGGGCGGGCGGTATGGAGCAGGTCTCGTCTCCGGCGCAGATGGCCCATCTCTTGCAGGCTCTTGTCCGCAGCCGTGTGCCACGAGGACCCAGGGTGGCTGTGCTCGCCGACGGGGGTGGCCACGCTTCGGTGGCGAGCGACTCGGCAGCCGCGGCAGGCCTGAAGGTCGTGGAGTTCTCCTCGCCGCTGCAGCAGGAGATACGTGCAGAGCTGCCCCCCACTGCTGGGGTGACGAACCCCGTGGATGTCGCCGGCGGTGGCGAGCAGAACATCACGTGCTTCCCGCGTGTTCTGCGCCGCTTAGTGACCACCGATGAGGTGGACTCGACGCTGGTCAGCGGCTACTTCGGTGGGTACGGAGACTACGGGCCGGAACTGGCCGCGAAGGAGATCGAGGCGGCCCGCGCCATGGCAGAGGTGACGGCTGCCCACGCGGGGACCGTGATCGTGCAGACGATGAACTGGCAGTCTCGCGCCGCAACCGCGCTGCGAAGCGGCGGCGTGCCGGTGTACCGGGGGATCGAGGAGGCCTCCTGGGCGTTGGGTCGCCTGGCTCACCGGCAGACAGAGCCGGCGACCGGCGTACCTTCGCTTCCTCTCGCGGCTCCGCCGCTGACGGAGGCCGGCTACTACTCGTCGCGGCGGCTGCTCGCAGCCTCCGGGGTGCCGTTCGTCCAGGCCGCCGAGGTGGCCAGCAAGGACGAGCTCCTCACGGCGGCTTCACATCTGCGGTTCCCGATGGTGCTCAAGGCTCTCGGTGATGAGCACAAGTCGGACCGCGGCGGTGTCATCCTCGGCATCAGGGACCAGGACGAACTGGTCGCAGCCTTGGACGACCTCCAGTCGCGGCTGCGCCCACCAAGCTGCTCCCTCGAGGAGATGGCGGATCTGACCCACGCTGTCGAGCTCCTGATCGGCGTACGACGTGACCCCCGGTTCGGACCGATCGTGCTTGTCGGGCTCGGCGGTGTCTTCGCCGAGATACTCCGCGACGTGGGCTGCGCCCTCGGTCCGATGACGGCAGAAGCGGCCCGCCCATTGCTGCTCTCACTGCGTGGGTCGGCCCTGCTGACCGGGGCACGCGGCCGGCCTCCAGTCGACCTCGACGCCGCCGCCGACGTCGTGGCCCGCCTCTCGCAGGTCGCCGCCGAGCACCCGGAGATCGCCGAGATCGAGTGCAACCCGGTCGCCGCAACCCCGCGCGGAGTCGTCGCCCTGGATGCCCGGGTCGTCCTCGATGCCGGCTGATCCCGAACTCCTGCAACAACCACACCCCAGATAAGGCAGTACCCACAGAAAGCGAAGTACTCATGGATTTCCGGATGACACCGCGTCAGATCGAGCTCAAGCAGCGCGCCATCTCGTGGACCAACGAGATGATGCAGTACGAGCTGGACTGCGAGTACAACAACGGCCTGACCCCCGACCAGCACGAGAAGGTCAAGCAGTCGATCATCGACCACGGTCTGGCCGCGATCAACATGCCAGCCGAGTGGGGCGGCGCAGGGCTTAGCGTCCTCGAACACGCCATCGTCTCCGAGGAGGTCGGCAAGCTCACGGGTGCCCTGTGGGACACGATGTGGCGACCCTCTAACGCGCTCAAGGCCTGCACACCTGCCCAGCGCGAGGAGTACCTGATCCCCGAGATCCTCGGTGAGCGGCGCGACGCCGTCGCGGTCACCGAGCCACAGGCTGGCTCAGATCCACGGAACGTCAAGATGACCGCGACCAAGGACGGTGACTGCTACCTGATCAACGGCGAGAAGTGGTTCGTCACCATCGGCGACGCCGCCGATTTCATTCTCACGCTCGCCAGCGTTGACGGTGCCCCGACGATGTTCATCATCGACAAAGATCTCCCCGGCGTCAGCGTCAAGCGCGTTCCCCGCTACACGCACACGTTCGTGTACGAACACCCCGAGTTCGGCTTCGAGAACGTACGTGTCGGCGCGGACAAGATCCTCGGCGAGATCGGACAGGGCTACGAACTGACCCGCGACTGGTTCGTCGAGGAGCGGCTGATGATCGCTGCCCGCACAATCGGTGCGGCCGACCGTGCGACGCAACTGGCAGCGGAATGGGCGAAGGAGCGTGAGCAGTTCGGTCAGCCGATCGCGTCCTATCAGCTCATCCAGAACATGCTGGCCAAGAACGTCGTCGACATCATGACGAACCGCGTGCTCGTCTACCAGGTCGCTTGGGAGGCCGACCAGGGGATGGACCGCAAGCTACTCAACGCCAAGGCCGCTGTCATCAAACTTGGAGCATCGGAGGCGTCCAACCGCTGCGTCGACAACGCGTTGCAGATCTTCGGTGGTCGCGGTTACATGCGCGAGAATCCGGTCGAGCGACTCTGGCGCGAGTTGCGGGTCGACCGGATCTGGGAAGGCACCTCGGAGATCCAGACACTCATCATCGGAAACGAGATCCTCAAGCGTGGCACTAAGGGCCTGCTCACCTACGCAGGAGCGGTTCCCCAGTGAGCGAACCCACCGAGCCCCTGGTGCGGCTGCACGAACATGAGGCCGTCGTGGTCTTGCAGCTGAACCGGCCGGCCAAGCTCAACGCGCTCTCCACCGCGCTGGAACAGGCCCTGCTGGACGCGGTGCGGTCGGAGCAGGTTGCAGCCGCGAAGGCGGTCGTGTTCACCGGCCATGAGCGGGCCTTCTCCGCCGGTGCCGATACCTCCGAGCTGCACGAGATGACCCCGGAACGTATTGCGACGTACTACCGCGCAAGCGGCTCGCTCTACGAAGCGGTCGCCCGGTTGCCGCAGCCCACTGTGGCGGCCATCTCCGGGTACTGTCTGGGCGCCGGATTCGAGCTGGCTCTGGCCTGCGACGTCAGGATCGCCGATGAGTCCGCCATCTTCGGGCTCCCGGAGGTGGGGTTGGGCATCTTGCCGAGCTCGGGCGGACTCACGAGGCTGGTGCGGGCAGTCGGCACCGCCGTCACCCGCGATATCACGCTGTTCGGCGAACGGTTCCCGGCTGTCGAGGCGCACCGGCTTGGACTCGTCCGCGAGGTCGTCGGCGTAGGTCTGGCGTTGTCCGGTGCCCTGGACCGGGCGGCCTACCTTGCTGGCCAACCTGCTCTCGCGATGGCCTGGACCAAGGCGGCCATCGACGCTGCCGCCGAATCCTCTGCCGCGACGTCGCTGCTGATTGAGCAGCTTGCGTACGCGGCGCTCAACCGTGCCGCGCACGCCGCGGAGGAGAGCTCATGAGTGGGCGAATCGAGCGTGTGGGCGTCTCGACTGTCGGCTCATGGGGTCCAGGATTGCCGAGGTCTGCGCAGGCCGGTCGGGGCCAGGCGTGGCTGACCCAGAAGGCCAACGATTCTGAGGACATCGACTTCGCGCGGGAGCCACGAACTCCGTCGCCGGAGTCTTGTCAGCCACGGACACGCCAGGACGCCCCGCCTGTCGCCACTTGGAGGGCTCGCCTAGTGACCAGATGGATTGAGGCTCGGGGTGAGCAAGATTTATCGCTGACCTGCGCTGTGCCTGGAGCGGGTGACGGGAATCGAACCCGCACTGTCAGCTTGGGAAGCTGACAGTCGTGACCCTCACGGGCTCCGGCGGTCTTCGCATCACGGCACCTGCTCCGGATGGGATTTGTGGACCGGGGGCCATCCCACGCAGCAGCGTTGAGAGCGGACGCCGCTCCGGGCCGACTTCGGTGCGGCGCATCTCCTTGCTGTCATCAGGTTCTCACCGCCTCACGACTGTCTCTTTCGGCATCGCCCGCTCCGGCAAGTACGGCGCCACGAACGCAGGGCCTGCACGCACAGCACCCGACCCCGATGCCCTGGCGGGTCGATCACCACGACTGGCGATCCCTCGTCTGAATGGGACCGTCGGTGATCGCCCTCCCGTGGTGCAGCCAGTTCACGGGTTGAGGTCCGGCCGTGGTGTCTGGACAGCACTACCAGCGCCACGATCAGGACCAAGACAACCCGGATCATGACCCCGCCCCAGACCCGCACTCGATCCCTGACGCGTAGTCGATCGCGCACACGCGGAGCGTGTAACCAGCGTCGGTCGCCGCATCGAGATAGATGGCTGTGCCCGGCACAACCCCGCGAGCCGCGTACACCGCCCGCGGGACGCGCAGCAGATCATCGGCGATAGTGATCCACTCCGTTGGGCTGAGGCCGATGCACACCGGCAACGCGCCGATCGGTACCGCCAGATCGATCACGTTGACCTCGACAACCGTGGCAGACGCACCAGCACAGTTCGGCACTTCGACTGTGCCGAGGCTCGGCTCGATCACGACGAGCGTCGTGGCCCGCTCATTGGCGAGCGCGGCCTGATACATGGCCACGTCGAGACGGTGGACCACTCCGACCGCAGTCACAGTCACCAACAGGGCAGCGGTCAGGGCCACAGCCGTACGAACTCGCATGGTCCGGACCGCAGTCATGATGGAGCACCGCCCTTCGGCGCGACCGCAGCTTCGATCCCGGCGGCCCTCCAAGATTCACGGATTCCCCCACCGTTGCGGCGGGCGCCAACCT
>JALZIL010000218.1 GCA_030860305.1 Actinomycetota bacterium | reverse complement strand
GACCAGGGCCACGATCGCGGCGGCGGGGGAGAAGCCGAACCGCTTCATGAAGAAGCCCAGCACCCCGGCCAGCACCATCAGCCAGGTCTCGATGATGCTGCCGTTGACGGTGTAGGTGCCGATGGTGCACAGCACGACGATCACCGGGATCGCGATGCGCAGCGGAATCTTCATGAAGCTGGCGAACAGCGGGATCGCAAAGATGTTGAGCAGCACCAACACGACGTTGCCCAGGTACATGCTGGCGATCAGGCCCCAGGCGAACTCGGGGTTCTGGGTCATCAGCAGCGGCCCGGGTCGCAGGCCGTACAGCAGGAACGCGCCGAGCAGCACCGCCGTCGATCCGGAGCCGGGGATGCCAAGGGTGAGCAACGGCACCAGTGACCCGGCGGACGCGGCGTTGTTCGCCGCCTCCGGCCCGATCAGTCCGGGGATCGCACCCTTTCCGAACTTCTCGGGGGTCTTGGAGATGGACTTTTCCATGCTGTAGGACATCAGCGAGGCGATCGTCGCGCCGGCTCCGGGAATCACCCCCACCAGGAACCCCAGCACCGAGCCGCGTGCGGTCGGCCCCCTCGACTCTTTCCACTCCAGCCGGCTGGGCCAGAAGCCCTCGTCTTTGGTGCTCACCTTGATGTAC
This sequence comes from Actinomycetota bacterium, assembly GCA_030860305.1. The sequence goes on along the minus strand of JALZIL010000218.1, from coordinate 2,953 downwards.
GGGAAGTCTGCGGCGTGCTGGTTGAGGTAGACGCTGTAGAGGATCTCACCGATCCCGAACAAGCCGATGGCCAGGGGGATGAAGTCGATGCCGCCGATCAGTTCGGCGGCCCCGAAGGTGTAGCGCTGCGCCCCGGTGCCGATGTCAACCCCGACGGTCCCGAGGGCGAAGCCGAACAAGGCCGAGAACAGGCCGTACAAGCGGTTGCCGCCGATGATGACGACGAGCATCAGCAGCCCCACCATCACCACCATGAAGAACTCGGGCGGACCGAAGCTGCGGGCAGCCCGGCTGAACAGCGGCGCGAGCGCGCTGATGAGGATCGCGCCCACGGTGCCGGCCACGAACGATGCCATCGCGCATAACACCAGCGCCGCTCCCGCCCTGCCCTGGCGGGCCAGCGGATACCCGTCGAAGGTGCTGGCCACCGTGGAAGACTCACCCGGTGTGTTGATGAGGACGGAGGTGATGGTGCCGCCGTACATGGCGCCGTAGTAGATGGCGGCGAGCATCACGATCGCGCTGGTCGGATCGAGGCTGAAGGTCAGCGGCAGCAGGATCGCGATCCCGGCCGACGCGCCGAGCCCGGGCATGATCCCCACGATCATGCCGACGGTCACCCCGATCAGCAGCAGCCCCAGGTTTCCCGGCGTGATGATCGTCTGCAGTCCGCCCAGCAGCTGCTCGAAGATGTCCACGCGCTTCTCCTCGGTCTGCCTAGAAGGGGATCAGGTCGAACGCCCCGCGGGGCAGCGTGGCATTGAGTCCCCGGTCGAACAGCAGGAACAGGGCCAGGGGAAACACGACACCGATCAGCACGTTGAGCAGTGGGCGACCACGGTTGAACAGGAACAGCGTGACGAGCGTGAACAGCACCATCCCGATCAGCGCGCCCAAGTACAACAGCAACGGCACGAAGGCGACGATCAGCCCGATCATCAGCAGGGTGTCACCGACCTTCGAGGGCTGCTCGGCGGAGGCCGCCGCCTGGGGGTCCTGCTCCTGAGGGCCTTGGGACTCCGCCGTGCGCCCGGTCAGCTCACTGACCAGGGCCCAACCCGCCGTGATCACCAGGAGGACGCCGATGATCCGGGGAAAGAAGCCGGGGCCGATGCGACCCGCGGTCGTGGTCGACTCCAGGTCGAACGCGACGGCTGTGTACAGCCCCGAGCCGATCAGCATCACGAGCAGGAACATGCCCTTGGTGCTGGTGATCGCGGTCATGGCACCCCCTTTGACCCCCGTCCCTGTCGCGCTCACTCCTCGATCGCGCCTTCCTCGATGAGGATCTCGCGGTACGTGTCGGTGGTCTCGGTCAGGATCTGCACGAACTCCTCGCCGTAGGCGATCTGCTCGGTCAATAGGTTCTCTTCGACATAGGTGGCCCACTCGGGCGTCTCGACGACCTGGCGGATGACGTCCTGCCAGAACTCCGTGACGGCAGGGTCGACGTCGGGCGGCAGGACCAGGCCGCGAGGTGTCGCGATGTCGATCTCGAAGCCCTCGTCAGCCAGCGCGGGGATGTCGCCAAGGGCTTCGGGAACCTCGTCGCCGGTGTAGGCCAGCCCTCGCACGTCACCGGAGTCCATCAGGCCGAGGACCTCCGCCGGGTTGGACACGGCGCCGTCGAGGCTGCCCGACAGCAGCGCCGCCGTGAGCTCACCCTCGTCGTTGAAGGGCACGTAGTCGAATTCGAAGTCGGCCTGGCTGGCCAGTAGCTGCAGGACGATGAAGTCGACGTTGACCGAACCGATGCCCCCCAGCGCCGGCGGGTTCTCCTTCGCCGAATCGATGAACTGCTGCAGCGACGTGATCTCGGAGTCGCCGTTGACCAGCAGGATCAACTCGTCAGAGGCCAGCAGCGCCACGGGTGTGAAGCTGGTCGGATCCCAGGGGGTGTCGGCCTCAAGCGGCGTCGTGATGAAGCTGCCGCTGGTGGTCGAGATGTGGTACGGGTTGCCGGTCTGGTTGAACAGGAAGCCCCAACCCACGGCCCCGCTGCCACCCTCACGGTTCTCGGCCACGATCGGTTGGGTGTACAGGTCGTTCTGCTCGATGATGTCGATCAGGGTCCGCGACAAGATGTCGTTGCCGCCGCCCGGACCGAAGGCGATGGTCCAGTTCAGGGTCTCCGACGGGTAGTCGCCAGCGGCTTCACCACCGCCCTCGCTGCCGCCCGCGGCCTCGCTTCCACCGCCGCCGGCCACGCCGCCGCCACAGGCGGCCAAGAGCACGGCCAGCAGCAGTGCCAGCGTCGGGAGCAGCTTGCGCTTCAGGATTCGGCTCATGGGTGTTCCTTTGCTCGCGGTCGGGTCAGGTGCTGTCGGGCAGGCTTGTGTCGGGCAGGCGGCTCCAGGTCGAGGTGGCCACCGCACAGAGGCGCTCGGACGCGTCGTACAGCCGGGACTCCAGGTAGACCACCTGCCGTCCCTTCTTCAGGAAGCGGCCTTCGCACCAGCAGGGTCCGGTGACGGCGCGCAGGTACTGCGTCTTCATCTCCAGGGTCACGGCGACGGACAGGAAGCGGTTGCACAGGTGACCCATCGAGACGTCCATCGCCAAGCTGATCACGCCGCCGTGGAGGAACCCTTGCGGGTTGGCCATGTAGTCGGCGACGGGAATCTCGACCCGGCAGGTCTCGTCGCCGTAGGTGATACGCAGGTCGAAGAATCTGGCCAGAAAGAAGCGCTCGAACTCCGGGGCATGCTCCGCCACGGCGGTTTCGAAGCGGCTTCGGACCAGGGCCGTGTCCACGGTCTAGGCGTGGGTGAACCGGGGGTCACGCTTCTCCAGGAATGCCTGCACTCCCTCGGCGTAGTCGGCGGTGTCGAAGGAGCCGTTGCGCAAGTCGATGGTGTCGTCGTCGTCGGTCTGACCGCCGACGATCCGCCGGATGATCTGCTTGGTGCTGCGCACCGAGAACTGCGCCCTGGTGCACAGCAGCTCGGCGAAC
>JALZIL010000186.1 GCA_030860305.1 Actinomycetota bacterium | reverse complement strand
GGTTGACGTGTTGCGGGGTGATCAGCGCCGGCTTGCCCTCGACCTGGCCGAAGGCGGTGTTCATCTCCGGGAAGGACTCCAGCGCCTTGACCAGCGCGTACCCGATCAGGTGGGTGAAGGAGACCTTCCCGCCCCGCGAGCGGCGCAGGTGGTTGTTGATGACGATCCGGTTGTCGGCGATCAGCTTTGCCGGTACGGCACGGACGCTGGTGGCCGTCGGCACGTCGAGTGAGCTCTCCATGTTGGCCACGACGCGGGCCGCGGCTCCGCGCAGTTTCATCGACGTGGCGCCGTCTGGCGATTGTGGTGTCGGGGAGCTGGCTTGACTCCGCTCCCGGGACAGCGGAGCGGGCTTAAGCTGCTGGGGGTTTCGCGCGGGGGCTGGCGGTCCCGCGGAGGCTGGCGGCGTGACGGCCGCCTGGTCGGGCTGCCTGGGGGGTGCCGGTGCTGGCGCTGGCGAAGACGCGGGCTGGGCGGGGGGCGCGGCTACGGGCGGAGGTGACGCCTGGGCTGGGGTCGTTGACGGCACCGACGCGGCCGAAGCCTTGGACGCAGTAGTGGTGGAAGGAGGAGGGGCCGGTGTCGGCGGTGCAGCGCCGTTGCCCTCTACCGCCTGGCTTGGCTTGGCGGCATCGTTGGTGCTCGCAGCGACGCTGCCCGTGGGAGAATAGTCGGCGAAGAACTCGTGCCACGCCTCGTCGACGCTGTCTGGAGAGGAGATGTACTGCTGGTACATCTCCTCGACGAGCCACTCGTTGGGTCCGAAACCGGCCATGTCGTGCTGGGTGGACAAGGGTCGCCTCGCCTCGCCTCTCGTCGAGTCTTGCGGCCGGACGTCACTGACCGCCGAGAGTCGAGGTTACGCCATCAGGTGCGCCCTGGGGTGTGGCCCGGCCGGTCGTCGCTGAGCAGGACGTCGAAGGTGAGGAGATCGTCGTAGCTGCCATCTCCGAGCAGCTCGGCCTGTCGCTCCCGGCCGACCTCGGTGAAGCCGGCGCGTCGGGCGATGTGCGCACTAGCGGCGTTGCCGGCCGCGGCCAGCAGTGTAAGGCGACGAAGCCCGAGTCCGCCGTCTGCAGTGGATGTCAGCGCATGCTCGACCACCAGTCGTACGGCCTCGGTCATGGCCCCTCGGCCGCGGGCGTCTGGATGGGTCCAGTAGCCGAGCTCGCCGGAGCCAGGGTCGTCGCCGCCGAGATCGAAGATCGAGAGATTGGCCAGCAACGCGTCGGTCTCCGGGTGAGCGATGCACCACGCGACCCGGTGGGCCACCGACTCCGCGGCCGGCATGGAGTCGAGGTAGGTGCGAGCGGAGTCCTCGGTGTACGGCGAAGGCATCGTTGACAGCCAGTGGGTCGTACGGGCATCGGAACAGGCTTCGACGATTCTCGGGATGTCGGCCGTGGTGTGCGGCCGGAGGACGACCCGCTCACCGCGCAGGACGGCCGCCGTCAGCCATCGGGTGCGCGGACGGAGTTCGTCACCGGAGACCACCACGGCGAGCCAGGCATCCGAGAGCGGTCCCCTGCCGAGCTGGGGGCCGAGTTGACGGGGCAACGTGCCGTGAAAGGTGAACCCGGTGGCCCAAGCCACCCGACGGGAGGCAACGTTGCCGACCTGCGCCAACCACGTGACCGACTCGAGGCCCCCGTGGGTGAAGCCCCACGTCAGGGCCAGCCGCACGGCCCTTGACATGACACCGCGAGCCCGAGCCCATGGGTGGAGCACGAAGCCGATCGACCCGGCCGGCCCGCCGCGCAGATCGATATTGCCGGCATAGCGCGGCATTCCGTCGGTGTCGACGGCCTCGACCGCCCAGCCGCGCGCCGTCCCCGACGCCCAGGCCGGCGCGACCCGCTCGCGGAGAAACGACTCCGCATCTGTGGGCCCGTACGGATCTGGCAAATTCGCCGCCCAGCGCTGGGTGAGCGGATCCCGGCACATCTCGACGATGGCGTCGAGGTCAGCGTCGCGATGAGCGCGCAGCCGGACTCTGCCGTCGGAGAGTTCCGGAACGTCGTCGGGCCAGCGAAACAACGGCCGGCTCAGCTGATGTCGCGTCGTACGGCGAACACCCAGCCGAGCACGGCCAGCACGATCCCGTACCCGGCAAGCAGCATTGCGCCCTGCCAGCGCTCGAGCAGATCGGTGGTTCCAACGGTCGCGGTGATGGATTCGAGCGCGCCGCCCGGTAGGAACTTGTACGCCGGGGCGGTGGCCGGGACCGAGCGCAGGATCGGTTCGGCGACGAAGAGGTAGATCAGCGCACCGACGACGGCGGCGACCTGGTTGCGCAACAATGCCCCGACCCCGACGCCGACCAGTCCGTACAGGGCTGCGGCGCCGATCGAGCTCAACAGCACCTCGAGGTTGTCACCGGACAGCGACACCGGCGCGCCCTTGGCACTGAGCCAGGGGAGCGCGACGGCGATGACCACCGCATTCACGACGATCGCGAAGAGCAGGCTGATCCCTAGGTAGGTCAGCAGTTTGGCGAGCACGACCTGCCCACGCTTTGGCGTCGCCAAAAACGTCGGCGTCGCCGTACGGTGCCGGTACTCCTGGGTCATCCCGATGATCCCGAGGATCAGGAAGAAGACCACCGCGTTGGCTCCGGCGGCCAGAGCCAGTTGAGTGAAGGCGTCCGATTCCACCGGCGGGATTCCGCTCTCCGGACTGGCTGCGGCCTGGTCGGCGAAGCCGATCAAGAGTGCGGCCGAGCCGCCGGACAGCACGCAGGCCCCGAGCAGCAACCACAGCCAGAGCTTGGTGCTGAAGAGTTTGCGCAGCTCTGCGCGGATCAGCTTGATCACGGGGCCACCGCTGCCGACGGCTCGTTGGGAACGCCCTTGAACTCTTCCTGACCGGCAGTCAGCCGGAAGTAGATCTCCTCGAGATCCGTGGTGGCGGTCCGTAGCTCATGCAGTTCCACCCCCGAGGTGAACGCGAGATGGCCGATCCCCGCGATCGGCATGCCTCGTACGATCAGCTCCCCCGAACTCGTTGTTTCCACCTGGGCTCCGGCGCCGATCAGTGCCTGGTGCAGGGTCACTGCGTTCGGTGAGCGCAGATGGACCGACGCTCGGGCCGGATCGGCCAGTTCGGCGATGGTCCCCTCCCGGACCAGCTTTCCGCCGGCGATGATCACGATCCGGTCCACGGTCTGTTGGACCTCCGCGAGCAGGTGGCTGGAGACCAGAATCGTGCGGCCCTGGTCATGGGCAAGGTGCTGCAGAAAGTTGCGCAGCCACTGGATGCCTTCGGGGTCAAGGCCGTTGGCCGGTTCATCGAGGATGAGTACCTGTGGATCGCCGAGCAACGCGGTGGCCAGTCCGAGCCGCTGTCGCATCCCCAGGGAATAGCCGCCGGTCTTGCGTTTCGCAGCATCGGTCATTCCCACTTGGGTCAGGACCGCGTCGGCACGCTCATCGGATATGCCCGCAGCCGCGCAGTAGACCTGCAGATGGCTTCGGCCGCTGCGACCGGGGTGAAAGGCGGTCTCCAAGACCGCGCCCACCTGCGAACTGGGCCGGGACAGCGCCGAATAGGGGGTGCCGCCGAAGGTCGCGGAACCCGAGTCCGGAGTGATCAGGCCCAGTGCCATCCGCAGCGTGGTGGTCTTCCCCGCCCCATTGGGTCCGAGAAAACCGGTGACTTGCCCCGGCTCGACGACGAACGAGAGCCGGTCGACGGCGTGGACGCTGCCGAATCGCTTGGAGAGATCGGAGACAACTACCCGGGTCGGAGCCGCTGTTTCAGAAGTGATGTGGGTCGACGTGCTCACGAATCTGATCCAACCGGGTGACGCCAGCGAGTTTTCGCCGGGGTTCGCTCTTCACCCGGAATTCATCTACCCGCCCTCCTTCCGAGGACGCAGCCGGGTTATGTGGTCGGCTCGGGAGACGTTGGCGGGCAGCGGTTCCTTGGTGATCTTGACCTTATGGTGGCGACACGCCGTCGCAGCGCTCGGAAAACCGCAACAAGGTCAAGATCACCAGAATCGGACACGTGTTCGGTGCGGGCATGGGGACGGCGTTGGGGTCTGGGTGACCGACTATGCGCACCGGGTCGGCTTCTAGACTTGCGCACCTGATGGACCTCGACCTTCAGCAGATCGGCCTGTCTCACCCCCGGATCAAGCAGATCGTTGATCTGCAGCGCAACACCGCCTCCAACCGCGCGGGCATGCTTGGCGTCGAAGGGCTTTGGGCGCACAACGTGGTCCGCGAGACCGGCACGCAGGTCGCGGTTTTTCTCTGCTGTCCGGAGGCGATCTACTCCGACGAGGCGAAACTCCGAGCCACTCAACTGGTCGACATCGCCGAGACCTCGTACCGGATCTCGGAAAAGACGCTGGCCCGGATCACCGAGCGGGACAAGCCCGACGGCCTCGTCTCGATCGTGCGCATGCCCAACTGGCAACGCGGTGACATCGAGTTCGGTGATACGGCGCTGGTTTTGGTGGCCGACGGGCTCGAGATCCCCGGAAACCTCGGGACTCTGCTGCGAACGATGGACGGAGTGGCCGCCGACTGCATGGTGCTCACCAACCGGCGTACCCGGATGTCGCATCCCAAGGTGTTCCGCGGTTCGCACGGCATGAGCCTGTCGGTGCCCACAGTGGACTTCGACGAGGTGACCCAGGCCATCGATTGGCTGGCCGGCCACGACTTCACGATCTACCTGGCCGACACCGAGTCCGCGGCCGACTACCGGACGGCCGACTACAGCGGCCGGGTCGCGATGGTCGTGGGCAGCGAGCGGTACGGCATCTCCCGGCCGTGGTACGAGCGCGGGTACGGCGGCATCTTCATTCCCATGCTGGGCCGGGCGGACTCACTCAACGTCTCGGTCTCGGCATCGGTGCTGCTCTACCAGGCCCGAGCCGCCCAGGGCGGCGCCAGAGGCGGTCCCCGGTAGATCGATGGTGCCCCTGGAAGGATTCGAACCTTCGCTTCTACCTCCGGAGGGTAGCGCTCTATCCCCTGAGCTACAGGGGCCGGTCAACCCCAGATCGGAGCAGTTGCGGCGGCTCGCCAGGCTACACCGGGACGCTTGGAACGGTCGCGGCAGATCGTGTACGAGCCCGGATCGGGTGCCGGGGCACCGAGGGTGCGCAGGCCTCGACGACGTTGGCAATCGAGTACTCCGCCAGCAGGGCCAGGGCCCGGCGGTCGGTGGAGGTGCGGGCGGGCAACGCCGGCAGGCAGTGCACCTCGACCACGAGGCCACGGGTGGCGATCACCCGGCGCAGCGAGCGGATCAGGGAGTCCGGACCCACGAAGGCAGCTGCCGAGGTCGGCCCACCGTCCTCGGTGCGATAGCGGATGGCCACGGGCCGCACGGCGGCTCCTGCGTCGATCGCCGCCTGGAACATGGCGGGGCGGAACCGCCCCATCCCAGCGCCGCACCAGGTCGTTCCCTCAGGTGTGACCAGTACGCCGGTCCCCGAGCGCAGCACCTCGCTCACCCGAGCAACTTCGGCAGGCAGTGACCGGAGCCGGTCCCGGTCGATGAAGATCGTGCCCAGCCCCCGGGCGAACCGGCCGACCAGCGGCCAGTTAGCGACTTCACGTTTGGCCACGGACGGAAGAGGAAAGGTTGCCAGCAGGGCGAGATTGTCGATCCAGGAGATGTGGTTGGCCACGTGCAGCGCGCCCACCGGTCCACGATCGGCGGGGAGCCAGCCGCGCACGTCGAGCCGGACTCCGAGAGCAGCCAGCAACAGGCAGGACCAGCGTCGCGCGAGCCGCTGCCGGTTGGTCGTGGAGAAGAAGCGGGCGCGGGTGAACACCGACCACCCGCGCAACAGGACCACGGCACACCGCGCGGCCCTCGACAGCAGCGTGGGCAGAGTCACAGTAGGGCGGGCGCGATCCTCCGCGCAGCTGGGACGGCACGGTGAGTTCGGCTGCCAGGGGTTCACCGTGAGCTCCCCAGGAAGTGTTGACGATGACGCGGGCTGAGTCGACGCAGATCCAGCAACATGAAGAAGTCGGCGCAGTTGAAGGCCGGGTCATGGGCTGGTGGTCCGCACACCCAAGCACCAAGTCGGAGATAACCCTTGAGCAGCGGTGGCGACGCGGCACGGACGGCCGGACTATTCGGATCCGGCCGCCAAGGTCGGTGCGGATTGACGGCGTAGCTGGCTGGTGACAGATACTTCCCGGACACCTCGTGCCACACGCTTGCCGCCTGTATCCCGCTGTCGGCCAACGGGACCGACGTGCAACCGGAGAGCCAGGAGTACCCCCCGGCGACCAGGTAACGGATGACCGCGGACCAGAGCAGTCCGATCACGGCGCCGTTGCGATGGGCGGGATGCACACACGAACGCCCGAGCTCGACCAGATCGTCAGTGATCGAGTTCAGTGAACTGATGTCGAACTCGGTTGCGGCGTAACACCCTCCGGCGACGGCCGCGCGGTCCGGGGGCAGCAACCGGTACGTGCCGACGACGGAACCGCTGCGCAGCTCCCGCACGATCAGGTGGTCACACCACGGATCCAAGGCATCGGCATCGAGGTGGGTATGCGCCAGCGCGGCTCCCCACTCGCCGGCGAAGACCTCGTGACGCAACCTCTGGGCCTGCGCCAACTCGTTCTCGGTAATCGCCAGCCGGACTTCGTAATTCCGGTTCGCATCCGTGTGGGTAACCGTGGTTGGGGTCGGTATGGATGGCGTGGTCGATGGGCTGGATGGTGGGTCAGGGTGTACCGGGACGGACATCTCGACCTCCTCGTACGGCTACGTACGAGGAGGACGGTAGGAACCTGGAACGGCGGGACGGTGAAGGACACGTGCCGCTGACACGGCGATCGGGTGTCGAGACCGGGTTGATCCGGTTACGGGACGGGGAGCGGGGTCCCGCCGCGTGCAGTGAGCATGTCGGTCAGGGTTTCGATCTCAGCACCCTGAGAGTTGGCGATCGAGCGGGCCAACGTCGCTACTGCTGTGGCCTCGGCATGGTCAGCGGCGTAGCTGGCCATCTGCGTCCCGCCCTGGTGGTGACGGATCATCAGCTGCAGGAACAGCAGGTCGAAGTCCACATCCTCGGCGGCTCTGAGGTCATCGAGTTCCGCGGAGCTGGCCATTCCCGGCATCAGGCCAGGACCGGACCCACTCATGTCCATGCCGGCGTGCCCGCCCATCCAACCCATCGGCTCGCCGGTGGACTGGCTCAGGCCCCACAGCGACAGCCACCCCTGCATCTGCCCCAACTGGTTCAACTGCGTGGTCTCGATGTCATAGGCGATCAGGGCCACCTCAGAATCGGCGCTGCGATCGCGGGCCAGCCCGGCCATCAGCACCGCTTGGCGGTGGTGGGTGGACATGTCCCGGGAGAAACCGGCATCGACGGACTCAGCCGCGGGATAGTCGTTACCTCCAAGTCCCATGACCACCGAGCCTGCCCCGCCGATGGAGATCAGCGCTGCCACGAGGAGCGCACCGAGGCTGATCCGCCACCAGCGTGAGGTCATTGCTTGCCTATCGTGCTCGCTGCGGTCAGGGTGTGGGCGGGGCGCCGGTCACCACGGCGCCAGGGTCAGGGCTCCGGGACTGCTCGCCTTCGAGGATCGGGTCGCTCAAGTACGGTCCATTGGTGCAACTCGCCCCGACCTCGGGGTGAGTTGCCGGGTTCTGGCGCAGCAACTGGACGAACTCGTTGATCCGTGGGTCATCGACCGCGTCCACGAACACCTGGTGGTTCCAGGACTGCAGGCTGATCAGGGACGACAGCCCCGGGAAGGGCGACAACATGAGGTATGCCTGACCGGCGACGTAGTCAGTGAGCACGGCGAGATCGTCGTCGCTGATCTCGTCCGGGTTGTAGGTGACCCAGACCGCACCGTGCTCGAGGGAGTGCACCGCATTCTCGGAGCGGATCTGCTGGTCATAGATTGCGCCGTCGCAGTCAGCCCACTCGATGTCGTGCAGCCCCCCCACCGGCGGGGTCTCGTCGTAGGTCTGGTCTGTAGCGACGTGCTGCTGACTGGCGTATGTCGCGATCCTGACGCCCTCGATGTCCGCGGGGGCGTTGGGGATGGCCGTGGAGTTGGCTTGATAGACCGCATAACCGATCGCGGCGCCGGCGAAGAGCAGCACTGCGACAGTGGCCGCAATCATCCCCCATGGCTTGGGCTGACCCACTCGGACCGGAGGCGCCGGCCGGCCACCTCTTCCGCCGCGTCCACTTGACTTGGGAACGGGTGCGCCCTTGCGGGTGCCACCGGCGGCTGCGCCGTCGCCAAACCGTTTCCCGGCCGATCCGGACGCCGCTGCCTTCGTCGCCGCCGGTCGCTTGGCCGTGGTGGCCTTGGTTGCTGGCTTCTTCGCCGATACCCCGGAGTTCTCCGCCTCGGCCGTCAACTCCGCCGGCTCCTCCACGGTCGCTGCGGTACGAGACGTCGAGCCCGTACCGCTGGTGGCGACTCGCTGGTTACCGGAGGTGCTTGCACGGTTGGGCGCGCTCTTGCGCGGCCGGGAGTTGGCCATTCAGCTGCTGCCTTGGGAGGTGAGGGAGATGAGGGGGTTGGTTCGGCATCGAGTGTAGGAGGCGAACCTGAGTGCCCTTGGCACCTGCATGCCCGAGAACGAGGGTACGCGAGGGGCTTGCGCGCCGCTGTCTCTTCTACGATCGGTGGGTGACACCCGAGGATCTCGCGGCGGCGATCGCCCAGGCAGTCGATCAGGCACTGGCAGCGGGCCAGTTGTCGGTCGGGCTGGCCGGTGCGGTGGTCGTCGAGCGTCCGAAGAATCGCGAGCACGGTGACTACGCCACGAACACCGCCATGCGGCTGGCCAAGCCCAACGCGCGCTCCCCGCGCGACATCGCCCAACAGCTGGCCGAAAGCCTGCGAGCCCTCGACGGCATCGAGGCAGTCGAGATCGCAGGTCCGGGCTTCCTCAACATCCGCCTCGCCGCCGCAGCGCAGGGCGCCTTGGTAAGGGCCATCGCCGAGCGTGGGACGGCGTACGGCTCTACCGCGACCCTCGCCGGCCAGACGATCAACCTCGAGTACGTCTCGGCCAACCCAGTCGGACCGGTACACATCGGGACCACCCGCTGGGCGGCCGTCGGCGACTCGCTGGCCCGCCTGATCGTCGCGACCGGTGCAACCGTCGTCCGCGAGTACTACTTCAATGACGCGGGGGCCCAGATCGACCGATTCGCGGCGTCGTTGGATGCTGTTGCCCGTGGGGAGCCGATCCCGGAAGACGGCTATCGCGGTGACTACATCGTCGATGTCGCGGCCGAGGTGGTCAATGCCAACCCAGGACTCCTGGATGAGCCGCGCACCAAAGCGCTGGAGGTCTTCGCCCACGACGGCATCGAGCTGATGTTCACCGCGATCCGGAAGTCGCTGTCCGACTTCGGCGTCACCTTCGACGTCTACTTCAACGAGCGCGAGATGCATGCCTCAGGCGCCGTGGAGGCTACCGTGCAGAAGCTGCGCGAGGCCGGTCACGTCTACGAAGCCGACGGCGCGATCTGGTTGCGCACCACCGACTTCGGCGACGACAAGGATCGGGTCATCGTCCGTAGCGACGGCCGCCCGACGTACTTCTGCGCCGACCTCGCCTACTACGTCGACAAGCGCGAGCGCGGTGCCGACAAGATCGTCATCCTGTTGGGCGCGGACCACCACGGCTACGTCGGCCGGATGCGCAGCCTGGTGTCAGGTCTCGGTGAGAATCCGGACGAGACCCTGGAGATCATCATCGGGCAGCTGGTCAACATCCGCGGCGACAAGATGAGCAAGCGGTCCGGAAATCTGCTGACCCTGGAGGCACTGGTCGAGGCGATCGGAGTGGATGCCGCGCGCTACGCCCTGGTCCGCTCCTCGATGGACACGACGATCGACCTGGATCTCGACCTCTGGGCCAGTCAGACCTCTGACAACCCGGTGTTCTACGTGCAGTACGCCCACGCCCGGATCGCCTCGCTGCTGCGCAACGCCACCGAACTGGGTTATCCCCTTCCGGACCTCGCCGACGTGCAGCTGGAACTGCTCAGCCACGAGAAGGAGTCCGAACTCCTGGCAGCCCTCGGGGAATTCCCGCGCATCGTCGCCGCTGCGGCCCAGTTCCGAGCTCCGCACCGGGTGGCGCGCTACCTCGAGGAGCTGGCCGGCACGTATCACCGCTTCTATGACGCCTGCCGCATCCTGCCCCGTGGGGACGAGGACCCGGCACCGGAGATGGCGCCCCGGCTCTGGCTCTGCGAGGCCACTCGGATGGTCCTGGCCAACGGCCTCGCCCTGCTCGGGGTCAGGGCACCGGAGCGGATGTGAGGGCACACCCGGCCGGTCCGATGCATGCCGGTCTGGCCGTGCCGGAGGGCGCCCCCCGGATCCCGCCATCACTCGATTACCTGGACCCCGCGGTCTGGCCGCGCAACGCGGAGCGGCGCGACGGTGTCCTCCACCTGGCCGGTGTCGATGTCCGGGACCTGGTTGCCGATCAGGGCACACCCGCCTACGTGCTGGACGAGGCGGACTTCCGGTCGCGTTGCCAGGACTTTGCCGACGCGTTCACCGGCGCCGACGTGCACTACGCCGGCAAAGCATTCCTCTGCGGGCGGGTCGCGCGGTGGGTCGCTGAAGAGGGGCTCTTCCTCGACGTCTGCACCGGGAACGAGCTGGCACTCGCGTTGTCGGCCGGTTTTCCGGCGGACCGGATCTCCCTGCACGGCAATAACAAGTCCACCGACGAGTTGAGGCAGGCGGTGGACACGGGCGTCGGACGTATCGTCGTGGACTCCGCCGAGGAGATCGCCCGACTGGGGTTCCTGACCGCCGAGCTGGACCGACGAGTCAACGTCCTGGTCCGGGCCACAGTCGGGGTCGAAGCACATACTCATGAGTTCATCGCGACCGCGCACGAGGACCAGAAGTTCGGCTTCTCCTTGGCCTCCGGCGCCGCGCACGAGGCGATCCGCCGGGTCCTCGGGCTGCCTGGCCTGGAGTTGGTCGGGGTGCACAGCCATATCGGCTCGCAGATCTTCGACACCGCAGGCTTCGAGGTGGCCGCCCACCGCGTCGTCGCCCTGTTGCAGGAGATCCGGGATGAACACGGCGTCGAACTGCCCGAACTGAACCTCGGCGGCGGGTTCGGAATCGCGTACCTCTCCGAGGACGACCCGGCTGAACCAAAGGCGCTGGCCGGCGCGCTGGCCGCCATCGTGAGCCAGGAATGCCGCAACGGCGGGCTGCCAGTCCCGCGGCTGGCCGTCGAGCCCGGCCGGGCCATCGCCGGTCCGGGCACCGTCTCCCTCTACGAGGTCGGCACCGTCAAACCGGTGGACCTCGGCGGTCATGCCAGGGCCTACGTCTCGGTCGACGGCGGGATGAGTGACAACATCCGGTCTTCGCTCTACGACGCGACCTACACATGTGCACTTGCCTCGCGCATCGGCGCCCCTCGTCCGATGCTGGCCCGGGTCGTCGGAAAGCACTGCGAGACAGGAGATATCGTCGTACGCGATACCTGGTTGCCCGAAGACGTCGTCCCCGGCGACCTGATTGCGGTCGCCGGGACCGGCGCGTACTGCCGGTCGATGGCCAGCAACTACAACCAACTCGGCCGTCCTCCGGTTGTCGGCGTTCGAGATGGGCAGATGAGCCTGCTCCTGCGCCGGGAGACCGCCGAAGACCTCTGGAGACTGGACAGTGCTCTGTCCGAACCGCGCTCATGAAGGCCATCCGGATAGCCCTGCTCGGCCACGGTGTGGTGGGAAAGGCCGTCGCCACGCTGCTGGTCAGCCAGGGTCCGGACCTCGCCGCGCGGATCGGGCGACCAGTCGAGTTGGCCGGCGTTGCCGTGCGCCGCCTCGACCGGCACCCAGAGATCGCGCCCGAGTTGCTCACCACCGACTCGGCGGGGCTGGTGACTCGCGAGGACGTGGACATCGTCATCGAGGTGATCGGCGGGATCGAGCCGGCCAGCGGCTTGATCCGTTCCGCGGTCAAGGCCGGCAAGTCCGTGGTCAGCGCCAACAAGGTTCTCCTGGCCGACGAAGGCGCTGCCCTGCACGCGCTGGCCGCCGAGTCCGGTGTCGATCTCTACTACGAAGCCTCGGTCGCCGGTGCCATCCCGCTGCTGCGCCCGCTGCGGGAATCACTCGCCGGAGACCAGATCCATCGCGTGCTCGGAATCGTCAACGGCACCACCAACTACATCCTGAGCCGGATGGATGCCACCGGTGCCAGCTTCGCCGAGGCGTTGGACGAGGCCAGTGAACGGGGCTACGCCGAAGCCGATCCCAGCGCCGACGTGGACGGCTTCGATGCCGCTGCCAAGGCCGCGATCCTGGCCGGCCTGGCGTTTCACACGCCGGTCAGCATTCAGGACGTGTACCGCGAGGGCATCTCCGCGGTGAGCACCGCCGATATTCGTAGCGCCCAGGCGATGGGCTCGACGATCAAACTGCTGGCTATCTGCGAGCGCGTAGCCGGGGCCGACGGCGAGAGCGTCGCGGTCCGGGTGCACCCGGCGATGATCCCGCGCACGCACCCGTTGGCCGGAGTCGGCGACGCGTTTAATGCAGTGTTCGTCGAAGCGCAAGCTGCCGGTGAACTGATGTTCTACGGACGAGGCGCGGGTGGAGAACCGACGGCCAGCGCCATCCTGGGCGACCTGGTCGCGGTTGCCCGCAACCGGCTTGCCGGGGCACCTGGGCCGGGAGCGAGCGCGTACGCCGCACTGCCCATCCGTCCGATGACTCTCACGCCGACGCGCTACCACGTCAGCCTCGATGTCGCCGACCGCGCCGGTGTCCTGGCCGCGGTGGCAAGCGAGTTCGCTCTCCACGACGTGTCCATCTCGACCGTGCGCCAGGACGGCCGAGGTGATGAGGCAACGTTGGTCATCGTCACCCACACCGCCACCGACTCTGCTCTGGCGGCCACTGTGGACGGTCTGCGATCTCTGGACATGGTGCGCGACGTCACCAGCGTCATGCGCGTCGAAGGTCTCTGATGCAGGCCACCAGCCGGACTCAGCCATGGCGAGGGGTGATCGCGGCGTACCGGGATCGGCTTCCGGTCACCGACGCCACACCGAACATCACCCTGTATGAGGGCGGCACGCCGCTGCTGCCGGCACGGGTGCTCTCCGATCGCACCGGCTGCCAGGTCTATCTCAAGGTGGAGGGGCTCAACCCGACCGGATCGTTCAAGGACCGCGGGATGACGATGGCGATCAGCCACGCCGCCGAGGAAGGTGCCGAGGCCGTGATCTGCGCCTCCACCGGCAACACCAGTGCCAGCGCAGCCGCCTACGCTGCCCGCGCCGGAATGCTCTGCGCGGTCCTCGTGCCGCGGGGCAAGATCGCCTTGGGAAAGCTGGCTCAGGCGCTGGTCCACGGCGCCCGTCTGCTCCAGGTCGACGGCAACTTCGACGACTGCCTGGCGTTGGCCAGCAAACTGGCTCAGGACTATCCCGTGAGCCTGGTCAACAGCGTCAACAACTACCGCGTTGAGGGTCAGAAGACCGCCGCTTTCGAGATCGTCGACGCCCTGGGCGACGCACCGGACATTCATTGCCTCCCGGTCGGCAACGCGGGAAACGTCACCGCGTACTGGAAGGGCTACGTGGAGTACGCCGCCGACGGAATCGCCGCGTCATGTCCGCGGATGTTCGGTTTCCAGGCCGCGGGCGCCGCGCCGATCGTGCTCGGGCGCGTCGTTGACCAACCGTCGACGATCGCTACAGCGATCCGGATCGGAAACCCCGCGTCCTGGACCAAGGCCGAACGGGCCCGTGACGAGAGCGGCGGACGGATCGACGCAGTGACCGATCGCGAGATCCTCGCTGCCTACCGCCTGCTCGCGCGGCAGGAGGCGATATTCGTGGAGCCGGCCTCGGCGGCCAGCGTCGCCGGCCTGCTCAAGTCGCACGGCGCCGGGCTGATCGAACCGGGGCAACGGATCGTCTGCACGCTCACCGGGACCGGCCTGAAGGACCCGGACTGGGCGATTTCCGGATCTGCCGCGCCGGTGACGATCGGCGTGGATGCCGCGGTCGCGGCGTCGGCGCTCGGTCTGGACTGACTCCGGTGTCCCCGGAGGCGAAGCCCGCCACTTCAGCCACGGTGCACGTCCGCGTGCCGGCGACCAGTGCGAATCTGGGTCCGGGATTCGACTGCCTCGGCCTGGCGCTGAGCCTGTACGACGAGGTCGAGATCACGCTGCGATCCGACGACGAGGTCATGGTCGAGGTCGCCGGCTTGGGCGCCGCCTCCCTGCCGCGTGACGAACGGCACCTGTTGCTGGCTGCGATGCGGATCGCGGCGCTCGAATTCGGCGTCATCGTCCGGGGCGTGCAACTTCGGGTACGCAACGCCATCCCGCAGGGCAGGGGCCTGGGATCGTCGGCGGCCACGATCACGGCGGGCGTGGCGGCCGCCTGGCTTCTCGCCCCCGGGCACCGTGGGTTGGATCTTCCTCAGGTACTGGCCGTGGCCGCAGGGATCGAAGGTCACCCGGACAACGTCGCAGCTTGTGTGTACGGCGGTCTGACGATCAGCTGGCAGGGTGGACACGGTGCTGCGGCGGTCGCCTTGACGGTCCATCCTGACGTGGAACCGGTGCTGTTCCTGCCGGAATTCGAGCTGTCCACCGACACCGCACGCGGGCTGCTGCCCACCGACGTCCCGCATGTGGACGCGGCATTCAACTCCGGACGCAGTGCGCTGCTGGTCCATGCCTTGACGTCGGCACCGGAGCTCCTGCTAGAGGCGACCGAGGACCGCCTGCACCAGAAGTACCGGTCCACCGCGATGCCCCAGACCATGGCATTGCTCGAGGGTCTGCGCGGGATGGGAATTGCGGCCGTCGTCTCGGGGGCAGGCCCCAGCGTGTTGGCGTTGGCCCGCGCCGGCGCCGCGCGCCCGGAAGTGGTGGCGTTGCCGCGCGAATGGACCCGACACCGGCTCGACGTCTCGGTCGGAGTCGAGGCGAGCGCGCTTCCCGGCAACGGGGAATACGGCCGGGGCGACCCCTGTTGTGCAGGATGACACCAGCCGTCTAGGCTTACGGTGTTGCCGCCCACAAGGGCGTGCCTCACGCGGAGCACACCGCCTGCGTCGTTAACATTCTCGCCGCCGCCGCGAAAGCTTCGCATCGTCCCGATCAGGCTGCAGCCTTTGACTCCTCGTCAACGGAGGTAGCCCAGCGGCCCCGTGCCGCCCCATGATTCGGGCGCACCACCAGTTGTGCAGTACGCGCAGCAACACACACCGCAGGGAAGGACCTGTACGTGACAGAAACCACAGACCTCGTGACGCCAGAAGCCACTGGGCCTCAGCGGATCGAGGCAGGCGACGAACGTCCCGACACCTCGTCGAACGGCGCCGCCGCAGTTAGCCCAAGCACCGCGGGAGGCTCCGATACCGAAGCCAAGCCACGGCGCCGCGCGAGCGGCCTGACCGGGATGCTGCTCCCCGAGCTTCAACAGCTGGCCGGTCAGCTCGGCATCAGCGGCACTGCCAAGATGCGTAAGGGCGACCTCTTGACCGCGATCAAGGCGGTCCAGTCCGGGAACACCAGCGACGGCGCAGGCGCTTCTCGCACCACCGGCAACGTCAGCACCGCCCGGGACGGTCAGGCGGGCCGAGACATCAGTGCCGGCCAGACCACACTCGGCCCCGGCGCCGGACATGACAGCGGCTCGACCGCGTCAGTCAGCGCTCCGGCAGCGGCCAACGGCCAGCGCAGCGCCACGGTCCAGGTGGCCACCAGTGACATCGCCACCCGCCGGGTACGCGGTGAGGGCAGCGAACGCAACGAACGTTCCAGCAGCCGGGCAAACACCGACCGCGCCGCCGGTGAGCGTGACGAAGCCAGCTCCGACCGACGCGGCGACCGCACGAGCGAGACTCGAGGCACCGGCAATCGCGGCGAGGACAACCGCGCGACCACGAGCCGTAACGACCGCGGGAGCCAGGACAACCGTGCCGGCCAGGACAACCGTGGGAGCCAGGACAACCGTGGCGGCCAGGACAACAGCGGGCGCAGCAACCGGGACAACAACCGCAACGATCGCGCCAACAACCGGGACAGCAACCGGGACCGGGACAACAACCGGGACAACGATCGCGGTCCGGACCGCCCCGACGAGGATGACTTCGAAGGGGGCAGTCGCCGCCGCGGCCGCCGTTATCGCGACCGCAACCGGCGCTCCGGGGGCCGGGATCGGTTCGCCGGCAACGAGCCCGAACCGGCGATCTCCGAGGACGATGTCCTGATCCCGGTCGCGGGCATCCTCGATGTGCTGGACAGCTACGCCTTCATCCGTACGACCGGCTACCTCACTGGCTCCAACGACGTCTACGTGTCGCTGCAGCAGGTGCGCAAGCACGGACTGCGACGAGGTGACGCCGTCACCGGTGCGATCCGCCAGCCGCGGGAGACCGACCGCCGGGACAAGTACAACAACCTGGTCCGGCTCGACAAGGTCAACGGGCTCGATCCGGACGAAGCCCGCAAGCGCCCGGAGTTCCACAAGCTGACCCCGCTCTACCCGCAGGATCGGCTGAGACTGGAAACCAGTGCCGAGCAGCTGACCACCCGGGTGATCGACCTGGTCATGCCGATCGGCAAGGGCCAGCGCGCTCTCATCGTCAGCCCGCCCAAGGCAGGCAAGACGATGGTGCTGCAGTCCATCGCGAACGCGATCACCCAGAACAATCCCGAGTGCCACCTCATGGTCGTCCTGATCGACGAGCGGCCAGAGGAAGTCACCGACATGCAGCGATCGGTGAAGGGCGAGGTCATCGCCTCCACCTTCGACCGGCCGCCGACCGACCACACGACGGTCGCGGAGCTGTCCATCGAGCGGGCCAAGCGTCTGGTCGAGATGGGCCACGACGTGGTCGTGCTGCTGGACTCGATCACCCGTCTGGGACGGGCCTACAACAACTCCTCGCCGGCCAGCGGCCGGATCCTGTCCGGTGGTGTCGACTCCACCGCGCTGTACCCGCCGAAGCGTTTCCTGGGTGCCGCGCGCAACATCGAGAACGGTGGCTCGCTCACAATCCTTGCGACCGCTCTCGTGGAGACCGGCTCGACCGGCGACACAGTCATCTTCGAGGAGTTCAAGGGCACCGGCAACGCCGAGCTCAAGCTCGACCGGCGCCTGGCCGACAAGCGGATCTTCCCGGCCGTCGACGTCGACTCCTCAGGTACCCGCAAGGAGGAGATCCTGCTG
This sequence comes from Actinomycetota bacterium, assembly GCA_030860305.1. The sequence continues at coordinate 5,959 of JALZIL010000186.1, read as the reverse complement.
CCACCGGACGAACTCGCGGTGGTCATCAAACTGCGCCGTGTACTGCACGCCCTCGATCCGCAGCAGGCGATCGAGTTGCTGCTGGACAAGATGCGCAAGACGCCGACCAACGTCGAGTTCCTCATGCAGATCCAGAAGACCACGTTGGGACCGAACGAGTAGCAGCCTCGTGCCCACGCGGGGAATAGCGCCTGGAGCCGCGGCATTACACTCGGCGCCGACATCAAGGAGCAAAGACAGACATGAAGTCAGACATCCATCCCGACTACGTGGACACCCTGGTGACCTGTAGCTGCGGGAACACCTTCACCACCCGCAGCACGGCCAAGAATGGCGTCATGCACGCCGAGGTCTGCTCGGCGTGTCATCCCTTCTATACCGGGAAGCAGAAGATTCTGGACACCGGTGGACGGGTGGCCCGATTCGAGCGCCGCTTCGGCAAGCGCACGAGCACCGAGAGCGCCAAAGCCGACAGCTAGCTCCACCAACGGCGCCTGCGCGTCCGCCTCGACGGCGGGCTCCAGGCGCCGTTTGCTGTCTCCGGCCAGGAACCCCGAGCCGAGACCTGGCGGTTTACGTGGAAACCGCCAAAGAATTTGGGAGAGGAGCACATGATGAGCGCCCCCGTTTCGGCCGATCCGCAGCGCCTGACCGAGATCCTCGCCGAGTATCAGGAGCTAGAAAACGCCCTGGCCGATCCGGCCGTGCACGCGGATGGGACCCGGGCCAGGACGCTCGGTCGGCGCTACTCCCGGTTGGGACCGGTTGTGGCGACTCACCGCGAGCTCGAAGCCGCGCGCGGCGATCTGATCGCAGCTCGTGAGTTGGCCGACGAGGACGCCGGCTTCGCGCTGGAGGCTGAAGAACTGGCGATACGGATCGAAGCGCTCACCGAGCGGCTCGAGGAATTGTTGCTGCCGCGCGATCCCAACGACGACAAGGACGTCATCCTCGAGATCAAGGCCGGCGAGGGTGGGGAAGAGTCCGCACTGTTCGCCGGGGATCTACTCCGCATGTATCTGCGCTATGCCGAGCGCAAGGGCTGGCAGACCGAGGTCCTCGACGCGGTCGAATCCGACTTGGGTGGTTACAAGGACGTCAGCGTCGCGGTCAAAGCGCGCACGGCCGACGAGCCGGGAATCTGGTCCCGCCTGAAGTGGGAGGGCGGCGTGCATCGGGTGCAGCGGGTGCCGGTCACCGAGTCGCAGGGCCGTGTCCACACCTCGGCAGCCGGTGTCCTGGTCATGCCCGAAGCCGAGGACGTCGAGGTCACCATCGATCCCAACGACCTGCGTATCGATGTGTATCGCTCCTCCGGCCCGGGCGGGCAGAGCGTCAACACCACCGACTCCGCCGTCCGGATCACCCACATGCCGTCAGGCCTGGTCGTGAGTTGCCAGAACGAGAAGTCACAACTGCAGAACCGGGAACAGGCCATGCGGATTCTGCGGGCCCGGATGCTGGCTGCGGCCACAGAGAACGCAGCGGCAGCGACGAATGACGTACGGCACAGCCAGGTCCGTACGGTCGACCGCAGCGAGCGGATCCGGACGTACAACTTCCCGGAGAACCGGATCGCCGACCACCGGATCGGCTTCAAGGCCAACAACCTCGAACAGGTCTTGGACGGGGAGCTGGACGCGATCATCGAGGCACTGGTGCTGGCCTTCCGTACCGAGCAACTGGCCGGATCCGGCGACACCGGCTCGGCTGCTCTGACCGGGCGGGACCCGGCCCCCGAATAACAGCGTTCGAGTCAGCCGAGGCCGAAGGGGGTCAGATGAGCGCCAGAGCATCGTCGTTCTCGACGAAGAACCTGACGAAGAAGACCTGGCCGGACTTCGAGACGCTCTTCACCCAAGGCAACGGCTGGGACTTCTGCTGGTGCGTGGCGCTTCAGCGCGACCGACCCCTGACCACTGGCTGCCGCACTCGGGCCGAACAGAGCGTGGTCAACCAGCGCGCAAAGCGGAACCTCCTGTTGAAGGGGCTGGCCCACGGTGTGCTCGTCTACGCCGACGGCGAGCCGATCGGATGGTGCGAGTACGGCCCGAAGGACGAACTGCCCGTTCTCGACCGTCCGCGCGGCAGATTCGCGAAGCCGGCGACCGGCGGACTCCCAGACGAAGACTGGCGGATCACCTGCTTCGTCGTCGCAAAGAAGTACCGCCGCCAGGGCGTTGCAACGGTCGCTCTGCAGGCTGCGATCGCCTCGATCCGCGACCACGGCGGCGGCGTCGTCGAAGCCTATCCGCTCGACCCCGCGACATCCGATCGTTGGGGTCCCGGCACGAGGGCCGACTACGGCCACTTCGGCACCGTCTCGATGTTCGAGGCGGAGGGCTTCGCCCGCGTGGGCTGGCTCCGACAGAGCAACGCGATCATGCGCAAGACCGTCCGACCGGATCGATGATCGCTTTGCCTACCTGGGGCGCGGACACGCCGCGGAGGCATCGGCAGTTTGCGGCACCAGATAGGCAAAGCTGAACCTGCGCGGCAGAAACGGCGACTCACCGACCCTTCGAGCAGCCCAACCGAGTGTTGGCGCGATGATGGACGCATGACCCAGCGGTTCGACTGCTCCGACGACGCCCAGCGACGGGCCGGGATCGACGCGGCAGCCAGTGCCATCCGGGCCGGCGAGCTGGTCATCCTGCCTACCGACACCGTGTACGGAGTTGCGGCGGATGCCTTCACCCCGAGAGCGATCACCGGCCTGCTGGCCGCCAAGGGCCGCGGCCGGGCAATGCCAGTGCCTGTCCTCATCGCCGACGCGGACACCCTCGAGGGCGTGGCGACGAACGTGGGTTCCTCGGCCCGGCTGCTCACCCGCGCCTGCTGGCCCGGCGGGCTGACCGTCATCGTCGAACATCCGCCCTCACTGGCCTGGGACCTCGGTGACGGACAGGGGACAGTGGCCGTACGCGTACCCGACGACGACTTGGCCAGAGACCTGCTTCGCGAGACCGGCCCGCTCGGAGTCTCCAGCGCCAACCGTTCCGGACATCCGCCGGCACGGACGGCCGACGACGCGATCGCGGCGCTCGGCGACCTGGTGGCCGTGGTGCTCGATGACGGCCCGCGCATCGACGGCGAGCCCAGCACCATCGTGGACTGCACGGTGGACCCACCGCGGGTCCTGCGCATCGGCGCCGTGTCGCAGTCCCGGTTGCAGTATCTGGTGCCGACCCTCCGTACGGTGGCCGCAGTTCCGGAACCGCTTGAGCCCACCTCAGCGCAGCCGCGCCGCAGGTCAGCCCAGCCCGAACCGGCCCCCGTTCAGCCGAGTCCCGAGGAGCAGCCGCACCCATGACCAGTGTCACTTATTGGGGGCCGGACTTCGACGCCTTGCGGGAGACCGACCCGGAGATCGCCGACGTCATCCTCGGTGAGCTGGGGCGGCTGCGCGGCGGGCTGCAACTGATCGCGAGCGAGAACTTCACCAGCCCGGCAGTGCTGGCCGCCCTGGGCTCCACCCTTTCCAACAAGTACGCCGAGGGTTATCCGGGTAAGCGCTACTACGGCGGCTGCGCCGAGGTGGACAAGGCCGAGGAGATCGGCATCGCCCGAGCAAAGCAGCTCTTCGGCGCCGAGCACGCCAATCTGCAGCCGCACTCCGGAGCGAGTGCGAACCTCGCGGCGTACGGCGCCTTCATGTCACCGGGAGACACCCTGCTGGGGATGGCGCTGCCGCACGGCGGGCACCTCACCCACGGAACCAAGGTGTCCTTCTCGGGAAAGTGGTTCAACGCCAAGCACTACGGAGTGAGCAAGCAGACCGAGCACATCGACTACGACGAGGTCCGTGACCTTGCCCGTGAGCACCATCCCAAGGTCATCGTCTGCGGCGGTTCGGCGATTCCGCGGACCATCGACTTCGCCTGTTTCCGGGAGATCGCCGACGAGGTCGGGGCGATCCTCATCGTGGATGCGGCGCACTTCATCGGCCTTGTTGCCGGCCTTGCCATTCCGAGTCCGGTGCCATACGCGGACGTGGTGACCTTCACGACCCACAAGGTGCTGCGCGGTCCCCGAGGTGGCGCGATCGTGTGCAAGGCCGAGCACGCCAAGGCGATCGACAAGGCGGTGTTCCCGATGATGCAGGGCGGTCCGCTGATGCACTCGGTGGCCGCAAAGGCGGTCAACCTCAAGGAGTGCCAGACCGTGGAATACCAGGCCTACGCCCGGCAGGTCGTCGTCAACGCGCAGGCGCTGACCCGTGGGCTCGAGGCGGAGGGTCTGCGTGCGGTCACCGGTGGCACGGACACCCACCTCGCGCTACTCGACCTCACTGAGACAAGCGCGACCGGTGCCGAGGCGGAATCCCGCTGCGATGCTGCGGCAATCGTGTTGAACAAGAACGCGATTCCGTACGATCCGCAGCCGCCGAGTGTCGCCTCCGGTGTCCGGGTGGGGTCACCGTCGGTCACGACACAGGGGATGGGTCCAGACGAGATGTCGCGGGTCGCCTCGCTGATCGGTCGAGCGATCCGGGACACGACCGGTGCACACGCCGCCGAGATCGCCGCGGAGGTCGGGGATCTCGTCGCTGCCCATCCGGCCTATCCCAACCCCAGCGCCTGACAAATCCCGCGAGCTGACACGACATGCTGAGGATGGTGCCAACCGGTGCGTGAGTACTCGGTCGTCCTGCTGACCGCGGCGATCGTGACCTTTCTCGCCTCCTCCGTCATCCGTTCGCTGGCCCGGCACTTCCGCGCGATGACGCAGGTTCGGGACCGCGATGTCCATGCGATCCCGACACCGCGGTGGGGCGGTTTCGGGATGTACGCCGGAGTGGCGGCCGGGATGCTCCTGGCCCATCAGCTCCCGGCGTTGCAGCGCACCTTCGGCTACAGCTCGGAGACCACTGCCGTTCTGGTGGCCGGAGGCCTGATCTGCCTGCTCGGGGCGGTCGACGATCGGTTCGACCTGGACCCGCTCACCAAGTTCGTCGGGCAGATCGCCTGCGCAGGGGTGATGGTGTTGCTCGGGGTGCAGTTGCAGTATGTGTACGTCCCCTTCGCCGACATCGGCACCGTCTCACTGGGATCCGATGTCGGAGTACCACTGACGATCCTGCTCACCGTGCTGGCGGTGAACGCGATGAACATGGTCGACGGCCTGGACGGGCTGCTGGCCGGCGTCGCCGGAATCGCGGCCCTGGCCTTCTTCGCCTACTCCTACTACCTGGCCCGTACGGGATACGGCGACGTCGCCTCGGCACCGACCCTCACGACAGCCCTGCTGGCCGGCGCCTGTCTGGGCTTTTTGCCGCACAACTTCTATCCGGCCCGGATCTTCCTGGGCGACAGCGGGTCCATGCTGATCGGGCTGATGCTGTCGGCCGCCGCCGTGTCGGCTGCCGGGCGGGCCGACCCCCAGACCTTGTCCTCGCTCGGGGGCGTGCTGCCGCTGACCCTGCCCCTGCTGATCCCGTTGGCGGTCCTGGCCATCCCGCTGGTGGACCTGGTCCTGGCTGTCCTTCGGCGAACCCGGGCCCGCCGCTCGCCGTTCTCACCGGACAAACAGCATCTGCATCACCGGCTGCTCGAGATCGGCCACTCCCAGCGGCGAGCGGTGCTGACCATGTACCTGTGGTCGGGATTGCTCGCCTTCGGCACGGTGGCCATCGCGATCACCCGTCAGACCATCCCCGTGCTGGTGGCGATGGCCGTCCTGGCCGTGATCGCGGTCGTTCTATCCCAACTGCCGAAATTTCGCCGCGGGCGTCCAGCGGGCTCTGTGCCGCAACGAGCCACGACTCCGACATGAGCATCGGAAAGGCCCATCACTTGGCGGCGTGCGGCCACATCGTGTGGAAGGGTAGCCCGCGCCGCTCTGGTAGCGTCGGCTCCACGATGGACGCCAGCGGTCCCGAACTGGGCGACCTGCTCTCCATGGGGCTCACAATGGCTCTGTGCTTGGTTGCCGGTTTCGGTCTCGGGTGGCTGGCCGA
>JALZIL010000180.1 GCA_030860305.1 Actinomycetota bacterium | reverse complement strand
GGATCAGACAGAGAGGGCGGGCTCGCAGAGCCCGCCGGAGGGCGGGGATCAGACAGAGAGGGCGGAGTCGTGAGCGGGATTACGCTGCCCGACGTGTTGATGCTGCTGGTCGCCGTGCTCGGCGGTGCCACCGCGATCCTGGTGGTGGTCTCGCGCAACGTGGTCCACGCCGCGCTGTACCTGGTCGTCACGCTGCTGTCGGTGGCCGGGGCCTTCCTGATGCTCGGCGCGGAGTTCCTCGCCTGGTCCCAGGTGCTGGTCTACGTCGGCGCTGTGGTCGTCCTGATCCTGTTCGGCCTGATGCTGACCCGCGCCCCGATCGGCCCGATGGCCCAGCACAACGAGCAGGGTGTGCTCGCCCTTGGCGTCAGCCTGGCGCTGTTCGGCTTTCTGTGCGTGGTGATCTTCCAGGCCTTCGGCGACGTGCGGCTGACCTTGGTCCCGGTCACCACCGCCGCCATCGGCGAGGTCCTGTATGTGCAGTGGGCCTTTCCCTTCATGTCGCTCGGGTTCCTGCTGACCGTCGCGCTGATCGGTGCGATCGTCATGGCCCGCCGCGAGGAGGGCGAAGGCCCTGAGCCCCCCGCCGAGACCGACGCCGACGCCGGCAGCCGGCTGCGCCCGCACCGCCCGGACCTCACGACTGCCGAGCCCGGCGTCTTCGCGGAACGCGAGCAGCAGGTGCGCTCGTAGATGGCCGCCGTCTACCCCCTAATCTTCGCCGCGCTGCTGTTCTGCGTCGGGGTGTACGGCGTGCTGTCTCGCCGCAACGCCGTCCTGGTCCTGATGAGCGTCGAGATCATGCTGGCCAGCGTCACGATCAACCTGGTCACCTTCGGCGAGATCGCCAGGGCCCGGGGCGACGTTCTCCTCACCGGCCAGGTGTTCGCCCTGTTCGTGCTGGCCGTCGGCGCCGCCGAGGTCGGTGTCGGGCTGGCACTGGTCCTGCTGCTGTACCGCAACCGCGCGTCGGTCAACATCGACGAAGCCGACCTGATGAAGTACTAGGAGCCGAACCCGGTGTCCGACTACGCCTGGCTCATCCCCGCGCTACCCGCCGTCTCGGCGGCCCTGATTGTCTTCTTCGGCAAGCGTCTTCCCAAGGGGGGCGCCGAGGTCGGCATCGCCGCCATCGGTTTGGCGTTCCTGCTGTCGGTTGGCGTCGCCGTGCAGGTGTTCTCGGCCAATGTCGCCGCCGTCGCGCAGGTGCCCCACGCCGAGGAGGAGGCCAGCGCCGGCACCGAGGTCGCTGGGCTCGGTGCTCCCGGGGGGCTGCTGGCAGCTGCCGCGGAGCCCGAGGAGGAGACAATCGAGATCCCGGCCGGGGTGTCGGCCTTCGTTCGCGAGCGGTCCGTGCAGTTGACGCCCTTCGGCGGTCAGTACGGCTTCGAGGCTGGCATCCGCGTCGACGGGCTCGCCGCGATGATGTTCCTGCTGGTCTGTTTCGTCAGCCTGCTGGTGCAGATCTACTCGACCAGCTACATGCAGGGCGACACCCGCTACACCTGGTACTTCGCCCTGCTGAGCATGTTCACCGCTTCCATGCTGCTGCTGGTCATCGGCAACAACCTGATGATGGTGCTGATTGGCTGGGAGCTGGTGGGCATCTGCTCCTACCTGCTGATCGGATTCTGGTGGGAGGAAAAGGCCAACTCCGACGCCGCGATCAAGGCGTTCCTGACCACCCACTTGGGAGACGTCGGGCTGATGGTCGGCGTGATCACGATGTGGAGCCTGTTCGCCACCTTTAACATCGGCGAGATCATCGCGGCCGTACAGGCCGGCACGCAGGCCGGCGGCGCTGCGTTGGACACCGGCCTGCTGACGTTCGGGCTCATCGCGTTGTTCATCGGCGCGATCGGCAAGTCGGCACAGTTCCCGCTGCACACCTGGTTGCCCGACGCCATGGCGGGACCGACGCCGGTCTCCGCCCTGATCCACGCCGCCACCATGGTCACGGCCGGCATCTTCCTGGTCGCCCGGCTGTACCCGGTGTTCAGCGCCTCGGCGACGGCGATGGCCGTGGTGGCCGTCATCGGCACGATCACGCTGTTCATGGCCGGGCTGCTGGCCGTGGTCCAAGACGACGTCAAGCGGGTGCTGGCCTACTCCACCATTAGTCAGCTGGGCTACATGATCGCGGCGCTGGCCTTCTCCTACACCGCCGGCATCTTCCACCTGTTCACCCACGGCTTCTTCAAGGCACTGCTGTTCCTCGGCGCAGGCTCACTGATCCACGCCGTGCACTCCAACAACATGAGCGACATGGGCGGGCTGCGCAAGTTCATGCCGTGGACGTTCTGGACCTTCCTCGTCGGCTCGTTGGCCTTGGCGGCGATCCCGCCGTTGGCCGGCTTCTGGTCGAAGGACGAGGTGCTCGCCGGCGGGCTGGAGGCCGGCGGCTACACCGGCTGGCTGCTGGTGATCCTCGGCAGCCTCGGTGGGATGATCACGGCCTTCTACATGACCCGGGTGATGTGGTTGGTGTTCGCCGGCGAGTTCCGCGGCCACGGCCACCCCCACGAGAGCCCTGCCGCGATGAAGTGGCCGCTGGCCATCCTGGCCGTCCCGGCCGCGGTGATGGGCTTTTTCAACCTGCCGTTCGGGACGCTGCACAGCCGCGGGTTCGCGGCCTGGACACTGTTCGACCTCGAGTACTTCACCAACCACGAGGCGCACTTCTTCCTACCGCTGGCGCTCGGCACCACCCTGCTGGCCGGTGTCGGGATCGTCGTCGGCACAAAGCTGTACCGGCAGGTGCCGGAGCGCGAGCCGATGCTGGAGCTCGGCCCGGTGTCGGGCGTCCTGGTCAACAAGTTCTACCTTGACCGGCTGTCGACCGATCTGATCGTGCGCACCCTGGTGCGCACCAAGCTGGCCAACGCCGCCTACTGGCTCAACGATCATGTGCTCGACCGCACGGTGTTCCTGCTGGGCGTCGGCACCGCCAAGCTCGGCCGGGGGACCTACACCTATGCCGACCAGCGCGGTATCGACGGCACCGTCAACGGCCTTGCCGGCGGCGCCGGCTTCCTCGGCCGCGAAGTCTTCCGCAAGTTCCAGAGCGGCAACGTCCAGCTGTACGCCGGCGGCATGTTCGCCGGGGTGTTCCTGCTCGCCGTCCTGTTCGCCACCGCGACGT
>JALZIL010000172.1 GCA_030860305.1 Actinomycetota bacterium | reverse complement strand
ATGTTGGACAGGCCGAGGTGTCCGACCAGGCCGGCCGTGACCAGCTCCGCCGCGCGCCGCAGCGATCGGAATGACGCGGCAGAGCACGCACTGGACGTTTTGCGCCTGCTCTCGCCGCTGCTACCGGACGGTGAGCGAGACGTCCGCGATGGGTTGGCGCATGGCTGCCGTCGGCGTCACTGAGTGCCTTCGACAGCGTGTTCGCGGCGACGGCAATGGCCCATCATGCCCCGGCCCGCAGACGATCCTTGGGTCAGACCTGTTGGGCTCCGGGCTGGCCGTCCTCGACGACGAACGAGGCGTAGGTGTACCCGGGCGCAGGCGTTCGGCTCACCGTCCGGACCATCCGCAGGTCGGTCCGCCACGTGGACTCCTCCACCGTGCAGCTGACGTAGCCGCGCCGGTCACCGTCGAAGAACTGGATGTGCGGGTTGTACTTGATCATCGGACCGTAGTAGGGGCCGTACACGACGTCGTCGCCATTCGTCGAGATCGACGTACCGACGAACTCGGTGGCGACCACCGGCGAGTCGGGGCGATCGAAGTCCCGCTTGATGTCGTTGACGAAGGTCGAGTGCCAGTCACCGGTGATCACGACCGGATTGCGCACACCGGCGTTGACGAAGTGGTCAGTGATCCGGGTGCGCGCGGCCGGGAAGCCGTCCCATGCGTCGTGCCACAGGATGTCGCCGCTGGGACCGTCGTGGTCGAGACGACCCATCATGACGTTGTTGGCCAGGACATTCCACCGCGCGTCGGAGGCCGCCAAACCGTCGAGCAGCCAGCGCTCCTGGGCGTCGCCGAGCATCGTCACGGACGGGTCGTACGCCGCCGCGCAAGCCGGTGCCTCGCCCCAACCGCAGGGCGGCACGCTGCGATACTGCCGGCCGTCGAGGACGTCGAACTGAACCAGGCTGCCGTAGTTCAGCCGCCGGTACAGCTGCATCTGCTCGCCGCGGGGAATCGCGGTGCGGCGCAGCGGCTGGTGCTCGTAAAAGGCCTGGTACGCCCCCGCGCGCAGTGTCGAGATGTCCTCCTGATACTGCGAGGTGTCCGAGGCGTAGTCGTTCTGCACCTCATGGTCGTCCCACGTCACGATCCAGGGGAAGCGGGCATGCGCCAGCTGCAGGTCCGGGTCGGTCTTGTAGAGGGCGTACTGCAACCGCCACCGCTCCAACCCCCGGCAGGTCGGTCGCAGCTGCGGTGGAACGTGGGTATCGCGATAGCCGCCGTCGGCCGGGATGCCGCCTTCGTACACGTAGTCACCGAGGTGCACGACGAGGTCGAGGTCTTCCTCGGCGAGTTGCCGGTAGGCAGAGTAGTAGCCGCTGGACCAGCTTTGGCAGGACGCGAACGCGAAGGACAATCGGGAGACCTGTGCGCCAGGGGCGGGCGCAGTGCGGGTGCGGCCGACCGGGGACACCTCGTCCCGATAGCGGAACTGATACCAGTAGTTGCGCTGGGGCAGCAGACCCCGCGGCTCGACGTGCACAGAGTGCGCCAGCTCCGGCAACGCTAGAACGCTTTCGCGGCGGACCACCTGGGTCATCGCCTCGTCGGTCGCGACTTGGTACTCGACGGCGACCGGGCGGCGAGGCATCCCGCCACCCGGGAAGAGCGGCTCGGGTGCCAACCGCGTCCACAGCACGACACCGTCGGGTGTCGGATCGCCGGACGCGACGCCGAGGCTGAACGGATAGTTGCCCGAAGGGGTGCGCGGGGCCGCCACCGCGCCTGGTGCCAGGGGCACCTGCGCCGCCGCCGCGAGTCCGGCGAGGCCTCCGGTCGCGTCGAGGAACCTCCGACGGCTCAACTGTCCAGATGTCTGCCCTTCGATCACCTTCATCACCCCTGCTGATGCCGCCACAACGAACCCGTACGCGTTCAGCCTCGCCCCTCTTCGGTGTCCTGCGGTCTACGTACGGAGGAAGATTGGGCAACGGTCTCGGGCCGAACAGATCCGCGCACGATAATGATGGGGTGACGGACTGGCCAGCGTGGGCCACCGAGTCGGTCCGGGTGCTCCCGCCTGACGAAGCGTGGCTGGTGCGCGGTGAGCGGGAGTGCCGACGGCTTGACACGGTGCTCGCCGCGTACCTCCTGGCGCCGGTCGAGCACGTCGGCTCGACCGCCGTACCAGGGCTGCCCGCGAAACCGATCCTTGACCTGCAGGCCGCAGTGGCGGACCTGGGTCTTGCGGGTGACGTGGCAGCGTTGCTGGGCCGTGACGGGTGGCACCACGTACCGCCCGAGCTCGACGCCCGGCCATGGCGGCGCTTCCTCGTCAAGGTCGAGGCAGGACACCGTGTCGCGCATCTTCACCTGTTGACGCTGGGCCACCCTCGCTGGCATCAGCAGCTGGTGTTCCGCGACGCGCTGCGCAGCGACCTCGAGCTGCTGCGTCAGTACGCGGCGCTGAAGTCGTCTCTGGCTGCGGAGCACGCGCAGGACCGGGAGGCATATACAGCTGGCAAAGCCGAGTTCGTCGCTGCCGTCCTTCGTGAGCGTGACGCCGGAGCTGGCCCGACCCTCGATTCTTGAACCGGCTGACGATCCCCAGGCAGGACGCTCCCTACCCGGCTCGGCCTTTCTCGTACCAGTCGAGCACGCGCGAGGCGCGAAGGCTGATCCAGCGACTCGGCTTGCCCTCCCCGGCGTCCAGGTCGAAGTGCACCTCCCCGGGATGCGATTTCTCGAGCAGCCATCGGCCGTCAGTACCGCGCTTCTGCGCGACCAACCGGATTGCCTCGGCGCACCGTTCGTCGGGCTCGACGCCCGCGCTGCGCAAATAGTCCAGGCCCCTCAGTACGTCGTAGAAGTACCGGGTCGGGAAAGCGAACAGGCTCCAGCTGGGATCTATCAGCTCACCGGTGGCTCGTTCGTGCTCGAGCAGCCCCTCCAGGACGTCGATCGTGGTGTTGAACGACGAGCGCGTGGACCCGTTCTCCGCCTCGCAGTTCCAACCGCCGTCGCTGAGCTGCTCGCCGAGGAGTCGGTCGACGATCCCCTGCACGTCCTCGCCGAAGTACGAGCCGATCGCCACGGCCAACCCGTTGATGCAGGGCTCGACTTCACCGTCGAAGTAGTCCTGACCTTCGTGCTCCCACTTGCTGTTCTCCCGCACGGCGCTGATCGCCCGGCGGGCCGGCTCACTTGCAGGGTCAAGCCCGAAATCCCGTAGCAGCAACAGCGAATAGGTCGTCGAGGTCCACGCGGGGAAGTAGGTGCCACCACCCCACTGGCCGTCCGCGTCCTGAAGGGCGAGCAACCGCGCTCCCCAGCCTTCGGTTGCGATCTTCGAACGCTCCGCCGCGACAACCGCTTCGGGCTCGCCAAGCAGGTCGCGCCTCGCCTGCCACCGGATCGCGGGGTCCGAGTCCATCAACCACGCCGACACAGTCGTCATATCCGCAGCTTAGGAGAGGCATGTTGACCGATGCGCGCTCGCGAGTACCCGAATGACTTCAGATGTCGATGACATGGACGAGGTCTTCAATTCCTGCGAAGTCATCACCGTTGCGGGTGTACAGATCGAGACCGTTGGCGTGGGCCGTGGCCGCGATGAGCAGGTCCGCGAATCGGCTGCGCGGCTTGCCTTCCTCGCGGACGACGGCGGCGACCACGAGTCCGTAGCTGCGTGCGGCCGTGCTGTCGAATTGGAGCGGCTCCAGCTTGGCCTCGACTTCCTGCAGCCGCGCCTGCCGCTTGGCTGCTTCGCCAACAGTGCTGGCCAGGTGCGGCCCCGCAGCCAACTCGGCCACAGAAATTGCGGAAATGGCCATCTCGTCGGGCAATGCCCGGACGACGGCCGGGTCGTGCCAGTCGACGACGACCGACGTGTCGAGGAGCCCGACCGTCATGTCACAGCCCCTGATGCATCACATCGAGATCAGCTCGAAACTGGTCTCTGTCGATGCGCACGTTGGCGCTTGACAGTGCCGCGACCTCTTCGCGGGAAATGAAGGTGCGCCGGCCGGCCCGCAGGGGCCGAAGCTCGGCGACCGGTTGACCGTTGCGCGTGACTACGAAGGTTTCGCCAGCCGTCACGGCGTCGATCACCTTCGCGTTCTCGTTGCGCAGCTCACGCTGCGCGATGATCTTCGCCATCTACCGATCGTAGCAAGATATGCGACAGTCAGCTACAGTCAGCGACTCGCAGCGCACGGCGGCAGTGGCCCTTGGGGCCGCAAACCAAGCTTTCGGGTCAACAGGAGACCAGATCGATGGTGTGATCAAGTCGGCGCAGGTCGCCGGCGTCACTGGTAACGGTCACTCCCTCGGTGATGCGCGCTATCAGCACGACCGACGCGTCGACGACGTCGGACGTGGCGGTGGCGGCGCAGAGTTGTCCCGCAGCGCGGGCGCTAGCGGCGTCGAGTGGGTGGATGACCACGCCATGTGATGACACAACGCGAACGAGGCGAACTTGGCGCGCCGGATTGCGCCAGGCTTGGGCGAGCGCTCCAGCGGGGACGTGGATCTCGTGGGCCAATTCCAATAGTCGGATGACCCGCCGGTCGGCTCGATCGATTGCGATCAAGGCCCCCGCATCAAGGACTACAGGCCGAGGACGCTTTGTGCCCACGCAGTTTCCTCGTCGGTCGCCGGTCCGAGATCCGCGCGGA
>JALZIL010000165.1 GCA_030860305.1 Actinomycetota bacterium | reverse complement strand
GGCCTGAAGACTTCGTTGCCTCTGCCGAGGAGCTCGACCTCGAGGTCCGCCGAGTCCCGCTGGCCGACGCGCTGGTCGCGGTTCAGTCCGGCCGGATCCGTAACTCCATCGCAGTGGTCGGCATTCTTGCCGCCGCTCTCGCCAAGGCCTCGGATTGGCGAGCGCTGCGTTCCGCGGAGTGAAGTCTGACCAACCTCGGTCAGTTCGGTGACCGCCGGTGCATAACGGCACAAGATCGGGGAACCCAGGAGCCAGTCACTTTCCCCTCGACGTGCCTGGAGTCGTCATGCCCGCAGCCGCAAAGGCCACCGCACGTAAATCCTCTGCCGGGAAGGCCGCTGCTGGAAGGTCCGCTTCCGGCCAGGCGTCTGCGTCCAAAGCTCCGGCGCGTCAGCCGGATCAGAGCGCGCCACACCCGATCAGTCCGACCGGTGTCCCCACCGGAGGCCCGGACTCGGTCGACGTACGCAGCCAGGCGGGGGCCTACCTGACCACTGCGCAGGGACTTCGGCTGCCCGACACCGACCACTCCCTCAAGGTCGGGGATCGAGGTCCGACACTGCTGGAGGACTTCCATCTGCGGGAGAAGATCACCCACTTCGATCACGAGCGGATCCCGGAGCGTGTGGTACATGCGCGTGGCGCTGCGGCACACGGAGTATTCGAGTCCTATGGCACCGCCAAGTCGGTGACCAAGGCTGCGTTCCTGGCGGAGAAGGGTCGTCGGACTCCGGTCTTCACCCGCTTTTCGACCGTGTTGGGCTCGCGGGGATCGGCCGACACAGTCCGGGACACCCGCGGATTCGCGGTCAAGTTCTACACCGACGAAGGCACCTTCGACCTCGTGGGCAACAACATTCCGGTCTTCTTCATCCAAGACGGCATCAAGTTCCCGGACGTCGTGCACGCCGCCAAACCGCATCCTGATCGGGAGATCCCGCAGGCGCAGTCGGCTCACGACACGTTCTGGGACTTCGTGTCGTTGCACACCGAGGCCACGCATCACGTGATGTGGAACATGAGCGATCGAGGGATCCCGCGGTCCTTCCGAACCATGGAGGGGTTCGGCGTCCACACGTTCCGGCTGGTGAACGCCGCTGGGGACACGAGCCTGGTGAAGTTCCACTGGAAGCCGGTGGCCGGGATCCACTCGCTGGTCTGGGAGGAAGCCCAGATCGCCGCCGGAGTCGACCCCGATTTCCACCGACGGGACATGTACGACGGGATCGAGGCGGGAGCCTTCCTGGAGTACGAGCTCGGCATCCAGGTCATGCCTGACGACGGGACCGACAGTTTCGAGGGCATCGACCTACTCGATCCCACCAAGATCGTGCCGGAGGAGCTCGCGCCGGTTCAGCTGATCGGGAAGTTGACGCTGAACGGCAATCCGACGAACTTCTTCGCCGAGGTCGAGCAGGTGGCCTTCCACACCGGGCATCTGGTGCCGGGCATCGAGGTGACCAACGACCCGTTGATGCAGGCGCGACTGTTCTCCTACCTGGACACGCAGCTGACCCGGCTCGGCGGACCGAACTTCGCCCAGCTGCCGATCAACCGACCGCACGCGCCGGTGAACGACATGCTCCGGGACGGCATGCACCAAACGGCCATCCACACCGGGCTGGCCCCTTACCGGCCGAACAGCATCGACGGCGGAGCACCTGAGGTAGCCACGGAGCAGGAGGGCGGCTACGTACAGGTTCCGCGCCGCATCGAAGGCGTACCCGTGCGCGCGCATGCCGCCTCGTTCGACGATCACTTCTCGCAGCCCACGATGTTCTACCGAAGCCTGACGCCGGTGGAGCAGGGACACATCGTCGAGGCGTTCAGCTTCGAGTTGGGCAAGTGCTACGAGCAGTCCATCAAGGAGCGTCAGCTCGAAGTGCTGGCAAACGTCGACGCGGACCTGTGTGCCCAGGTCGCCGCCGGTCTGGGTCTACCCGCTCCGAAGGGCGCACCTGCGCAGGACATCGTGGTGTCTGCGGCCCTGTCTCAGGTCGTCACCGAGCCCGGACCGATCGCCGGGCGCAAAATTGGGGTGATCGCGGATGCCGGATCCGATCTAGCCGGGATCGGCAAACTGCGTACGGCGCTGGAGAAGCTCGGTGCCGAGTTGCTCGTTGTCGCGCCGGTCGGTGGAGTTCTGGGCCGCGGCGCCCGAAAGATCACCGTGGACCGGACGTTGCTCACCACCCGCTCCGTCGAGTTCGACGCTGTGGTGGTGGCCGGGGGTACCACACCGACCAACGACATCAAGCTGGTCCTGCTGCTGCAAGAGGCATTCCGGCACTGCAAGGCGATGGCCGCCTGGGGCGACGGTTCCGCAGTGCTGCAGGGTGCCGGGGTCGCCCTGGACGGTGTGGGGGTCGTGGTCGGAGATTCAGTGGCCAAGGCGTTCATCGGCGAGCTGACCGCTGCGCTCGGCGTGCACCGGGCATGGGACCGAGCACCGGAGGTCATGGCCCCGGCAGTGCCGCCGGCAACCGGCTAGCCCCGAGCCAAGCCCGCGGCAGTAGCTGCATGGAAGTGATCCCGAACGTGGCCGGACGACCGTGGGGCTCGGGCTGGGCAGCATCCACCTCGTGGTGGAATGCCTGGTCGTCTCGTGCCAGGATGGTGGCGGTTGGCGCTGGACCTCGTTACGAGGAGCCCCGCCGGCCCTGACTCCGCGGAGGATCGTCGCCTCGGTGCCGGCGCGGCAGCTGATCACTGTCGCACACCCACAAGGCGCCGACATTTTCCGCCAGGAGGTCCCTGATGTCTGTGACGACAGAACATGACTGCACTCCGCGGCCGCGGTCGCCCTGGACGGGGTCACGGTACGAAACCCGGCACCGCTGGCAGCTGGACCTGGTCAGCAGCCTGGCCGAGGCCACGAAGGAGCTACGGGAGCTAGCCGCCGAACTGACCACCGCACACACTGCGGGCTGGTGGCTGATGGAACCGATGCGGAGCGGCCACCTCCTGGCGGCTCGCGCGTCGCAACGCCATCAGCGACCCGACCATCGCGCTGGCCGTGCTCGGCGAAGTGGACCGGCAGGTGCGACCGACCGGCCTGGCGCAGCGGCTCTGGGGCCTGGCGCCGGCGCGGGTCGGACCGAACTTTGACCTGGTCGCCGACGGCAGTGCGCTGCGGCTGCACGCCGTCCCGGCTGGCGCGCTGGTCCGGACCCAGGAGACTCTGCTGTTCCAGCACGCCGCTGACGGCGCCGTGGATCTGCTACAGGCCGCGGTCGCATACCGGCGCGTCGCCGCGGTTGCGGATGCGATGGCCACCGCCGGTGGCCTGCTGATCAGCGCCGACGACGGGCTCCTGCAGGTCGGATTCGACCGGTCACTGCCGTAGATGCCGACCTACCACGGTGGCGACCGAGCCCGCCTGCACTGCGACGTGCTCGCGGCACATGAGGCAACGATGCTCGCCTACCACGGGCTCGGAGAGGGCACCCCTGTGGTTTGCCTGCCGGGCGGTCCGATGCAGGACTCCGGGTACCTCGGTGACCTCGGCGGCTTGTCCCGGCGGCTGCAGCTGATCCTGCTCGACTACCAGGGTACCGCCACTCGGAGTCACCCACCGACCCCCACTCCTATCGCTGCGACCGGCTCGTGGACGATGTCGAGGCGCTGCGCGAGCACCTGGGCCTCGAACGGATCGATCTGCTTGCGCACTGCGCGTGGGCGAACCTCGCCGCGCTGTATGCGGCCCGGCACCCCGAGCGCATGCGCAAGCTAGTCCTGATCACGCCGAGCACCCGCGCCGTCGGGATCACCGCCACCAGTGAGATGCGGCGTGAGATCGTGCGATTGCGGGAGGCCGAGCCGTGGTTCGTACCGGCGTCGACAGCCTTCGAGGCGATCCAGGCCGCGCATGCCACGGACGCCGACTGGGCGGCCATCACACCCTTCACCTGCGGCCTACAGACCTGTTCCGCTGCTACGGGGAGCGCAACAGGGCGCGCATGTCGGAAAGATCGAAGAACTCAGCGATCTCGCGGGCGGACCTGGGTCCACTGTCGGGATCCGCTCCGGCCTTCAACAGCATCGTCACGATGTCCGTCGCCCTGCGGAATACGGCAGCTCCCAGGGCAGTCTGGCCGTTGTCGTTGGATCGCTCCACGTCTGCCCCGTGGTCCAACAGCAGGCGAACCACGTCCTCGTGACAGTGGTATGCCGCAAGGATCAACAGAGTGTCTCCCCGCTCGTTGGTGAGGTTGCTCGGCGCACCCATGCTCAGCAGTGTGGCCAACTGCGTGACATCACCTGTGCGGGCCCACTCGAAGGACTGCCTGAGCAGATCCAGCTCGTCCTCGGTCAGCTCACCTGCCATCTTGTCAGCGTAGGACGCCTCGTCGGCCTGGGTCGGCAGGTGTGCGGCTGGACCGTACCGTGAACATCGTGAACGTCGTCGTACTTGCCGACACCCACGCACCGCGACGGTGGAAGGGCGCTTCGCCTCGAGTGGCCCAACATCTGCGCGACGCCGACCTGATCCTGCACGCGGGCGACGTGTGCATCCCAGACGTGCTGGATGAACTGGCCGGTTACGCACCGGTGCTCGTGGTTCGGGGCAACAACGACGGCCCGGACATTGCGGCCTGGGGCGCGCCGGATCAACTGATCACCGACATCGACGGTCTGACCGTGGGCATGGTCCACGACAGCGGTGCTGCAGCCGGTCGGCTTCCCAGGATGCGCCGGCTCTTCCCAACCTGCGATCTCGTCGTCTTCGGACATTCACACATTCCGATGGATGTGTCCGGAGACGGCCTGCGGCTGTTTAATCCGGGGTCGCCCACCGACCGACGTCGCCAGCCGCACGGCACCGTCGGAGTGCTGGAGGTCGACGGTGGTCGCCTCCTTGACGCCAGGATCGTCCCGGTGACCTGACCGGCTGGACCCAGAAAGGCGCCAGCGGTCCTAAGCTCGGCGCTGACGCACCGACGGAGTTGCGATGAGAGGCGGATAGAAGCGGATGAGGGTCGGGGTACCCCGCGAGGTCAAGAATCACGAGTACCGCGTTGCGCTGACGCCGGCTGGGGTGACCGAGTTGCGCCGCAGTGGCCACGATGTGCTCGTCGAGCACGACGCCGGCGCAGGTTCGCTGATACCGGACACTGACTTCGTGGTGGCTGGGGCGCAGATCCTGCCTGAGGCCGACGACGTCTGGGGCGCAGCGGATCTGGTGCTCAAGGTCAAGGAGCCGATCGCCGAGGAATACCACCGGATGCGCTCCGGGCAGACGCTGTTCACCTATCTGCACCTGGCCGCTTCCGTGGAGTGCACCAAGGCGCTGCTCTCCTCGGGCATCGACGCAGTGGCCTACGAGACGGTCCAGCTCGCCGACCTGTCGTTGCCCTTGTTGGCGCCGATGTCGGAGGTGGCTGGCCGGATGGCGCCACAGTGCGGTGCGCACAACCTCGAGCGGGCCCAGGGCGGCCGCGGCGTGCTGCTGGGCGGGGTGTCCGGTGTGTACGCGGCCACGGTCGTGGTCATCGGCGCAGGGGTGTCCGGGATGAACGCCGCGGCCATCGCCCTGGGTATGCAGGCCGAGGTGATCCTGCTCGACAACAACGTCGAGAAGTTGCGCGCCGCAGACCGGATCTACCAGGGCCACCTGCAGACGGTGGCATCGAACTCCTACGAGGTCGAGCGCGCCGTCCTGGGTGCTGACCTCGTCATCGGAGCGGTGCTCGTACCCGGGGCCAAAGCGCCGACGCTGGTGTCCAACGAACTGGTCTCCCGGATGCGCCCGGGGTCGGTGCTGGTGGACATCGCCGTCGACCAGGGTGGTTGCTTCGAGGACACCCGGCCGACGACCCACGATGACCCGACCTACCGGGTGCACAACTCGGTCTTCTACTGCGTGGCGAACATGCCAGGCGCGGTGCCCAATACCTCCACCTACGCACTGACCAACGTGACGCTTCCGTACGTGATGTCGCTGGCAAACCTCGGTCTGCACGCGGCCGTGGACGCCGACCCGGCACTGGCCATGGGAGTCAACGTCATCGGAGGACAGGTCGTCTACGACCACGTTGCCACGGCGCACGGGCTGCAGTATGTGGCGCTGAAAGAGGCCCTGGCTGGCTGAGTCAGCGTCCTCCGCGGCAGTTGCAGCACCCGAGCCGGCAGCGCCCTTGACTCGCGCGCTGCGCGGGTACCTCGACCATCTCGCCATCGAGCGTGGGCTGGCCAGCAACACGGTGTCCTCCTACCGGCGGGACCTGCACCGCTACGGCGCCCATCTGACGGGGCGGGGGAGAGGCTCGCTGGCTGAGGTGACGGAGGCCGACGTCGCGGACTTCCTTGCCTCCCTTCGGCTCGGCGACGACCTGCACCCACCGTTGTCGGCCGCCTCGGCCGCCCGAGGCGTCGTCGCCGTACGAGGTCTACATCGTTTTGCCGTACGCGAGGGCTGGGTCCTGGACGACGTAGCTGCGCGAATTCGCCCACCCGCGCCGCCGCGCCGCCTGCCCAAGGCGATTCCGGTGGACTCGGTGGAGGCGCTGCTGGAGGCGGCCAACCTCGATGACGAACCACGTTCGCTGCGGGATCGGGCGCTGCTGGAGTTGCTCTATGGCACTGGCGCGCGGATATCGGAGGCGGTCGGCCTGGCCGTCGACGACGTGGACCGCGGCTCCGGGACGATCCGGGTGACCGGAAAGGGCAGCAAGCAGCGGGTCGTACCGATCGGCTCGTACGCACTGACCGCGCTGGACAGTTACCTGATCCGCGGTCGCCCGGCACTGGCCGCCCGAGGGCACGGTGTCAGCGCCCTGTTCTTGAATGCTCGCGGTGGCCGACTGTCCCGGCAGAGCGCCTGGACGATCTTGCGGGCGGTTGCCGACCGCGCGGGGATCACCGAGGACCTGTCACCACACACGCTTCGGCATTCCTTCGCCACCCACCTGCTCGACGGTGGAGCCGACGTCCGGGTAGTGCAGGAACTGCTGGGACACGCGTCGGTGACGACCACACAGATCTACACCCTGGTCACCGTTGATCGACTGCGGGAGGTGTATGCGGCCAGCCATCCTCGCGCACTGGCCTGAGGCCGGTCACTGCGGCGATCAGCGCGTGATCGCCCGCCAACACCCTCGGGCGACCGTGTCCAGAGTCGCGTCGGTGGCCGAACCACCGGCGCTTGCCGCGAGCGTGACTGCTGGACCCAGGGCGAGGTCGTAGAGCACGTCGGGGGGTAGATCGACCAAGAGCTCGCCGAGCTCACCGATCATGGCCGACCAGACACCGGCCACCTCGTCATCGATCTGGTGCACCGCCTTGGCGTAGGGCGAAGCCTCGAGCTGGAGCAGAAACCGCGCCCGTTCCGGCCGCTCGACGAGATGGGCGTAGACCCGATGCCAGGCACCGTGGAAACGCTCCTCCGGACAGACTCCGGAATCCCAACTTGCTGCGGCGGCCAGCCCGAGGTCGCGCTTGACCTCGGCGTAGACCGTGAGGATCAACGAGCTCTTGTCGGCGTAGTGGACGTAGATCGTGCCGGCGGCCACGCCAGCACGGCGGGCAACCTCGCCCATCGAGGCGCCGTGGAGCCCTCGATCGGCGACGAGCTCCAGCAACGCCCGCCGTACGGCGGCGGCCCGATCAACGCCGCTGGACGGGCTCAAACCGACGCCGTGCCGACCAATGCCGCCACGTCGAAGCAGACACCGGTCTCGCGCTCTGACACGGCCCATAACGTCTGCGCGGGCTTACTGGCCACAGATCGACCGAGCAGCGGGCGGTGGACGGCCGCTCCGTTGTTGACGAAGCGTGGGGCGTAGAGCTGGCCGCCCTTGGCCTTGGGATCGGTGGCCGCTCGGAGTTGCGGTTGCACCCCCTGGGCGGGCGACATACCGGTCTTCTGGGCCAGGACGTGGAAGAACTTCTGGCTGGCGCCCCCACCGGTATTGCGCACGCTGGCGGCTTGCAGATCGGTGTTCGACAGACCCGGATGCGCCACCAGGCTCAGCACCTGCGATCCGGCTGCGGTGAGGCGCCGCTGCAACTCGACGGCGAAATGCAGGTTGGCCAGCTTTGACTGGCCGTACGCGCGCCATGGGCTGTACCGGCCATGCAGGTGCGGATTGGCCGGGTCGATCGGACGGCCGGTGTGTCGCGCGGTCGAGGTGACCGACACGATCCGGGATCCTGGTGTAGCGGCCAACGCCGGTAGGAGCCGGGCCGTGAGCACGAAATGCCCCAGGTGGTTGGTGCCCAGCTGCAGTTCGAAGCCGTCCTCGGTGCGGTCCTCCGGGGTTGCCATGACGCCCGCGTTGTTGGCGAGAATGTCGATCCGGGGGTGCGTAGCCAGGATCGCCGCCGCGGCGGCCTCGGTGGACGCGAGGGATCCGAGGTCGAGCCGTACCACTTCTAGGGACGCTGCCGGGCTCTCGCTCATGATGTCCTGTCGAGCTCGCTGCGCCTTGTCCCGATTGCGAGCGGCCATGACGACGTGTGCTCCCTTGCGGGCAAGCTCTCTGGCCATCTCGAGTCCAAGCCCGCCGTTGGCACCGGTGATGACCGCTACTCGACCGGACTGGTCGGGGATGTCGTGAGAGGACCAGGACATGCAGGCTCCAAAGTGTCGTGAATGAATGTTCATTCACAGTCTCAAGAATGGGCACTGCTCGTCAAATCCGACTGATCACGACTATCAACTCTAAAGCTGCAGTCGAGCTTGAATCCCTGTGGGCGGTAATCGATTCCGGGTGCCACGTCGGCGGGTCGCCTTGCTCGCGCCTTCCCTGCGACCTAGTGTCGCCGCCAAGGACGCCGCCGTCAGTCACCGGTGGCAGCCGGTAGGAACCGATCCAAAGGCGGCAGTCGTGGCGCGACGAAGTGGCACAGAGGCCCAGGCCCTGCCCTTCTCCGACGACCCGGCCAGTTCGTCGCCGAGCCGGTCCGTCGTCCGCGGTGATCCGGCCAAGGCCCGACAACGTCCACTTCCCACCCCACCGGTCCTCGATCGACATGGTCCGGCGAAGGTGATCGCCATGTGCAACCAGAAGGGCGGGGTGGGTAAGACCACGTCGACCATCAATCTGGGTGCCGCGTTGGTCGAGTACGGGCGCAAGGTCCTGCTGCTGGACTTCGACCCCCAGGGAGCGCTGTCGGTCGGCCTCGGCGTCCCCGCGCATGATCTGGACCACAGCATCTACAACGTCCTGATGGACCGGGATGTCGGAATTGCCGATGTGCGGCTCAAGACCAAGGTTGACGGCCTGGACCTGATTCCCAGCAACATCGACCTGTCCGCGGCCGAGGTCCAACTGGTCAGTGAAGTGGCACGCGAGCAGGCGCTCAAGCGTGCGTTGCGACCAGTCATGGACGAGTACGATTACATCTTCATCGACTGTCAGCCATCGCTGGGACTGCTCACGGTCAACGCGCTGACCGCCGCCCAAGGCGTGATCATCCCGCTGGAGTGCGAATACTTCAGCTTGCGCGGGGTGGCCCTGCTCGTGGACACCATCGACAAGGTCACCGAGCGGCTGAACCCCGACCTGTCTATCACCGGGATCCTGGCCACGATGTACGACGCCCGGACCCTGCACGCCAAGGAGGTCTTCACCCGCGTCGTGGAGGCCTTCGGGGACACCGTCTTTCAAACGGTGATCGCTCGTACCGTCCGGTTCCCGGAGACGACCGTGGCAGGTGAGCCGATCACCTCGTGGGCTCCGCACTCGCAGGGCGCGAACGCCTATCGCAACCTTGCCAAAGAAGTAGTCGCCGCCGGCTGAGCCGCTATCCCGCCGCTGGAGCAGCGCCGCGCACGTGGAGTCGAGGAGGGGAGGTGACTGGACTGAACAATCTGGCCATCGCTTGGTGGGCTTCGCGCTGATCATGTGAATCGCGAACTGTATACCCAGACAGTCGCGGACTAGGGTCGCCGGTCATGGACGAAGGCAGGGCAGCCACGGCCCTGCCACCCGCTCCACGGCACGCGGACTCGGCGACGGCGGACGCGCCGGATGGACCCGGTCACGGACAGTTCCATGTCACCCTCACCAACTTCGAAGGTCCGTTCGACCTCCTCCTGAGCTTGATCAGCAAGCACAAACTCGATGTCACCGAGATCGCCCTGTCGCAGGTCACCGACGAATTCATCAGCTACCTCGAGGCCGCCGGCGACTCCCTCGATCTTGGGCAGGCCACTGAGTTTCTCGTGGTGGCCGCGACCCTGCTGGATCTCAAAGCCGCTCGGCTGCTGCCCTCGGCCGAGGTCGAGGACGAGGATGACCTGGCCGCACTCGAAGCGCGGGACCTGCTCTTCGCCCGACTGCTGGCCTATCGCGCCTTCCGCGAGGCGGCAGGGTTTCTGCGCGCGAACGAGGTGGACCAATCGCGCCGGTTCGCTCGCGAGGTCGGTCTGGAGCCGCGCTTCGCCCAAGCGCTTCCAGATGTGCTGCTCGGCGTCGGTGTCGACGCCTTCGCGGCCCTGGCTGTCACGGCATTGCAGTCGCGCGAGCCGGTCGAGGTATCCACCGCGCACCTGCACGCACCCAGGGTCAGCGTTCGCGAGCACGCTGGAATTCTGCGTCGCCGGCTGGCCGGCGGAGCTACGACGACCTTCCGCACGCTCACCTCGGATTGCTCGTCCACCTTGGAGGTCGTGGCCCGGTTCCTTGCCCTGCTCGACTTGCACACGCGCGGGTCGGTGTCCCTGGAACAGCTCAGCGCCCTCGGCGAGTTGCATGTGCGTTGGACGGCCTCGACGGACGACAGCGATACCGACGCGGGCCTGGCGTGGGATGACGCCGTCGCTGTCGAGGCAGCGACGAGTCCAGATCCGACCGAACAACAGCTCGTACGGGATGATGGAAAGCATCCCCTACCGCCTGAACCAGACTGAGCCGCAAAGGACACCCATGAGCGCCGCGATCGACGAGCGCCTGCGCGGCGCCGTCGAGGCCATCCTCTTCGTGGTGGACACGCCGGTGACAGCAGGCACCCTGGCCGAGTTGCTCGATGTCGAGGAACCCACGATCACCGAGCAGTTGACCTCACTCGCGGCTGAGTACGAACAACAGCACCGGGGCTTCACCCTGCGCCCTGCCGGGCAGGGTTGGCGCCTCTACACCCGTGAGGAGTACGCCGAGTACGTCGAGCGCTACGTCACCGACGGGCAACGGGCGCGGCTGACCCAGGCGGCGCTGGAAACCCTCGCCGTCGTCGCCTACCGCCAGCCCGTCACCCGATCCCGGATCTCGGCGATCCGCGGCGTGAGCGTCGACGGTGTGATCCGGACCCTGCGGAGCCGCGGGTTGGTGGCCGAGGAGGGCTCTGACCCGCAGACCGGTGGCGGGCTCTACGTCACGACCGAGCTGTTCCTCGAAAAGCTCGGACTGGCCAGCCTCAGCGAGCTACCCGACCTGGCGCCGTTGCTGCCCGACGTCGAGTCGGTCCTGAGTGAGGACTCCAACCCGTGACCCGCCCAAACCAGACCGGGGAGCGGCTGCAGAAAGTGCTCGCGCGCGCCGGGATCGGGTCCCGGCGGGCCAGCGAAGAACTCATCGCCCAGGGCCGGGTGAGCGTCAACGGCGAGCAGGTGCGTGAGCAGGGTCGTCGAGTGGATACCCAGACCGATCGGATCGCCGTCGACGGCAGCGTGGTGATCACCCGAACCGATCTGATCCACCTCGCCATGAACAAGCCCGAGGGCGTGCTGTCGGCGATGTCTGACGACCGCGGCCGACCCACAGTCGGCGACCTGATCGCGGAGCGCGGGGAAGGCGTCTTCCATGTCGGTCGCCTGGACATCGACACCGAAGGCCTGTTGCTGCTGACCAACGACGGTCCACTCGGCCATCGGCTGGCCCATCCCTCCTACGAGGTGCCCAAGACCTACCTGGCTCAAGTCTCCGGCGCCATCTCGCGGGATCTCGGCCGCAAGCTCAAGGCTGGCATCGAACTCGACGACGGGATGGCCAGGGTCGACGGGTTCAAGGTCGTCGATGTCGCCGCTGGACAAGCACTGGTGGAACTCGTCCTGCACGAGGGCCGCAACAGATTGGTACGTCGACTGCTCGCGGCCACCGGCCACCCGGTAAACCGTTTGGTACGCACACAGATCGGGCCGGTGCGGCTGGGCCGTACCAAACCGGGAGCGATCCGGAAGCTAACGCCGTACGAGATCGCCGAGTTGATGAAGCTTGTCGGGCTGTGACGATCACCGAACCAGGCAATGACGCCCGGGTGATCGCGATCGATGGGCCCTCCGGCACGGGCAAGTCCTCGGTTGCCCGCGAGGTCGCGCGGCGGCTGAGCGCGGGCTACCTCGACACCGGTGCGATGTACCGGGCCCTCACTCTGGCCGTTCTGACCGAGGGTCTTGATCCGGCCGACGCCGGGAAGGTGGCCGCCCGGGCCGGGGGCCTGGTCATCGACGTCACCACCGATCCGGAGAACCACAAAGTCTTCGCCGATGGACGGGACGTGACCGTGGCGATCCGCTCGGCCGAGGTGAGCGCCGCGGTGAGCGCCGTCTCCGCGGTCTCGGCCGTTCGCCGTCGGCTGGTCCGCCTTCAACGACAGTTGGCGCAAGGGTCGACGATCGTGGTAGAGGGCCGGGACATCGGAACCGTCGTCTTCCCGGACGCCCCGCTCAAGATCTACCTCACCGCAACACCCTCGGCGCGCGCGACCCGACGGGCAGAGCAGCTCGGTGTCTCTGACCCCGAGGAGATAGCAGGTCTGACCGAGAGCTTGCGCCGGCGTGACGACTTCGACACGACTCGGGTGGTGAGTCCGCTGCGGCCCGCCCCGGATGCCGTCCTCGTCGACAGCACCGACATGAGCGAGGAAGAAGTCGTCGAGGCCATCCTTGCCGCCGTCACAGCCCGCGGTCGGACCGAGTGAAGGACGCCTTGTATCAAACCTATTGGCTCACGGCGTCCTTCACTCGGCACATGAAGGCGTGCCGGTGAGCGAGACGCCGCCGGACGCGGTTGACCCAGGACACCCCGCGCCTTTGCCGACGGTTGCCGTGGTCGGCCGGCCTAACGTCGGCAAGTCGACGCTGGTCAACCGCATCCTCGGGCGCCGGGCTGCGGTCGTCCAGGACACACCCGGAGTCACGCGGGACCGGGTCAGCTATGAAGCGCTGTGGTCTGGCCGGCAGTTCCTGGTCACCGACACCGGCGGGTGGGAGCCCAAGGCGACCGGCCGAGCGTTGCGGATCGCCGAGCAGGCCGAACGCGCCATGAAGACGTCTGACGTCGTGATTCTGGTGGTGGACACCACTGTTGGCCCGACCGAGACCGACCTGGCCGCGGCCCGGGTGCTGCGGCGCAGCGACCGCCCGGTGTTGCTGATCGCCAACAAGGTCGACGATGAACGGACCGAACCAGCGGTGGGGGAGTTGTGGAGCCTCGGCCTCGGCGAGCCCATCCCGGTCAGCGCACTGCACGGCCGCGGCAGCGGTGATCTGCTCGACCTGATCCTCGATGCCTTGCCGCAGGCGCCCCGCGAACGCGACGACGTTGTCGGCCCCCGGCGGGTTGCCCTCGTCGGCCGCCCGAATGTCGGTAAGTCCAGCCTGCTCAATCGGCTCGTCGGTGAGGACCGCGCCGTCGTCGACTCCGTTGCCGGGACCACGGTGGACCCGGTCGACAGCCTGGTCGAACTCGACGGCCAGGAGTGGCGCTTCGTCGACACCGCCGGGCTGCGGCGGCGCGTCGCCCAGGCCAGCGGCACGGAGTACTACGCCTCCCTTCGTACCGAGGCCGCGATCGATGCCGCGGAGGTCGCCCTCGTCCTGATCGATGCCAGCGAATCGATCACCGAACAGGACCAGCGCGTCATCGCGGCGGTCGTGGAGTCCGGGCGGGCGCTGGTCCTGGCGATGAACAAATGGGACGCCGTCGACGAGGACCGCCGGTACGACTTGGAGCGGGAGATCGACCGCGAACTCGCGCGCGTCACCTGGGCCACCCGGGTCAACCTGTCCGCACTGACCGGTCGTGGTGTCAGCCGGATCGCCCCAGCGCTGGAATCCGCGCTCGCGTCCTGGGAGAAGCGGGTTCCGACCGCGACCTTGAACCAGTGGCTGCGCACGACAGTGGACCGAACGCCCCCGCCACCGCGAGGCGGCAAGGCGCCCAAGATCCGGTACGCGACCCAGGCCGACATCCGACCGCCACGTTTCCTGGTCTTCTCGACCGGGTTCCTGGAGGCGGGCTATCGGCGCTTCCTCGAGCGAAAGCTCCGCGAGGACTTCGGCTTCGCCGGTTCGCCGATCGAGGTCAGCGTCCGGGTCAAGGACAAGTCCGACCGCAGCTCAGGACGCTGAGGCAGCGGCGAGGTCGGTAGCAGGTGCGGTAACCTCGTTTCCGCATCGACGACCCCCGGGACACGAGCAGTCCTCGAGTCGTCACCGCACGGGACGTGGCGCAGCTTGGTAGCGCACTTGACTGGGGGTCAAGGGGTCGCAGGTTCAAATCCTGTCGTCCCGACAGGGAAAGCGCAGGTCAGAGCCTAAGTCGGCTCGGCGATCATCGCCCACTGTGGCGGTCGTGTAGCAACAGATGTAGCAACGAGGGGCGTTCACCACTGGAAGGCAGCGGCTAGCCGGTCGGCGGCCTCGCGTTGCTGCGTCACGCCGACGTGCGAGTAGATGTCCGCCGTGACCGAGAAGGTCGAGTGACCGAGCAGTTCCTGTAGGACTTTCATGTGCGTCCCGGCCTCGATCAGGGCCGACGCCGCCGAATGGCGCAGGGTGTGGAGCCCGATCCCCGTCAGTCCGGCACCCTGCGCGAGCTTCACGAATCGGCGCAGCACGTTGCGGGGCTCGAGATACCCGCCGGACTCAGTGGTGAACACCGCGCCGAGGTCGCGCCATGCGGAGCCGACGGCGAGCCTCTCGGCGGCCTGCCGCGCCCTGTGTGCTCGGAGCTCAGCGACGACAGGTGCGGGCACGGGCACGACGCGTCGCGACCTGTCCGTCTTGGGCTCGCTCACGGTGAGCTCGCCCCGAACGCTGGAGAGCGTCGAGCGCACCCGCACCTGGCCGTGGTCGAGGTCGACGTCCCCCCAGTCGGACCCCGACTACTTGGCCGAGGCGCTGGCCCGTCGTGGCCTGCCCGTCGACTGGCGTCCCACACCAGCGCCCGCGGAGTGGCTGAGACGTCGACCAGCGTGAGGGTGACACCGGGCGACGTCGAGCTCCTCTCCGCATTCCCGCGAGGACGATCCGCCGCTGGGTCGCCGAGGGCCGTCTTGTCGACCACGGTGCCGGCAGCCGGATCTTCGTCGAGCCGGACGAGGTCCTCGAGCTTGCGGACCTCGGGAAGTGCGGGGCACCGGGTGACTTTCCGATCTCCGCAGCGCACGATAACGGTTCGGTTACCCACAGATTTTCACTGGTTATCCACAAGAAATGCACAGACTGTCTGGCATCCTTGGCCCGTAGGGACCGAGTAACGCGGGGGTCGGTGCCCGAGTCCGTGGAGGGGCGATGCGAGAAGACCTGTTCGTCGCGAGTCGCGACAAGGCCGCCCGCATCGCCGGCATCAGTACCCGTCAGATCGACTACTGGTCATCGACCGGGCTCGTACGTCCGTCGATCGAGGACAGGCTCACGCCGGGTCGCCGGATCCGTCTCTACGACTTCACGGAGATGCTCGCCGTGATGGTCGTTGCGAAACTCCGCAAGGACCACGACGTGCCCCTTCAGGAGGTGCGCCGGGTCGTGGAGTACATCCGGAACAGCCTGTCCCTTGAGCGACCGCTGAACGAGGTCACCTTCGCGGTCCACCGCCGACGTCTCTACTTCATGACCGCAGACGGCCATTGGGAGAACGACCGGGTGCCGGGGCAATCGGTGATCCCCGAGGCGCTCAATCTCCGCGCCCTGCGGATCGAGGTCGAGAGGCGGTCGCAGCGCCGCCCCTCCGACGTCGGACGCATCGAGCGGCGTCGCCGCACCATGGGACACAAGCCCCTCATCGCGGGTACTCGGGTGCCGGTCGCGACGATCCAGCGGTACCTGGCCGCGGGGAGGTCTGTCGACCAGATCACCGCGGCCTACCCGGCATTACGACCCGAGGACGTGGAGGCCGCTCGCGCAGCCAGTGCCGCCTAGCTGGTGCGCTTCTTCTGCGATCACGACGTGCCGGCGGACGTCGCCTCATCGCTGGCCGCGCTCGGTCACGACGCCTGGACGGCATACCAGGCGAACCTCAGCGTCGAGGACGACGACGAGCTCACGGTCTACGCGTCGAGGCAACGCGCCGTCCTCATCACCCACGACCGGGAGTTCAGTCAGCGTCGTCGGCAGAACGTGATCGGCCACCACATCTGGCTGGACTGCCCCGAGATTGATGCGGTGGAGATCCTCTGCGCGGCCCTTCCCGCGGTGATGCCGATCCTCGAGCACAACGCCGACCTCTGGATTCGCATCACGGTGACGAAGATCGAGACCAGCTACTCCTGGCGTTGACCGGCACGGCGGCGTGACCGCCAGCCGCGAGGGTCGTTAGCGTCGACCTTCGCCCGCACTCTTGAGAGGGACACCACATGCCGACTCCCGACCTGTTCGCGTTCGACGTCGACCGGCTCGCGGACTACGACCCGGAGCGCGTCCGCCAGGCGCTGCGACAGCACCCTGCGGTCTACGTCAACCACCTACAGATCGCACAGTGGTTGCAGCAGTGGGCCGAAGGACTCGACGACAGCAGCCAGGGCGGCATCCATGACCACGCCCAGGCCGCTAGCGGGATCCGCGAGGCGGCGGCGCATCTACGGCAGGCAGACCTCGTTCCAGATGGCCCGCTGCTTGTGGAGATGGACGAGGCGCAGGAGAGGGACCTGCGCCAAGCTCACCGCGGAAGCGCCTACTAGACGAACAGTCTGAGAAACGGGCCGCGATGCAGGGCTATCTATTCGACACCGATGCTCTGATCGACCTGTGCCAGGCACCATCCGAGGTCCTCGAGCCGATCCGTACGGCAGCAGCTGACGGTCGTATCGAGTTGCTGGCCACGCACATTGCCCTTCGACGAGATGGTGCAGTACAAGGGCACCGAGGAGGGGGCGCGCCAACTCGTACTGGTGTGGGGAATGTTCCGCCAGATCCCGGTGGCGGTTCTGGTCATGGGGTTCTCCCGCTGGGACTCCGCCCGTGTGAGCGGACCGGAGCTCGGCGAGGTCTACGAGCGACTCGCGGGGACCCGAACGGACCACGACATCAGGGACGCCATCGTTGCCGTGACCGCGTACGCGGACGGACTCCCTCTCGTCTCGAACGACCGGAAGCTACGTGAGCGCGGAGCCGCCGAGGGTATCGACGTCCTCTCGCTGGCCGAGTTACTGGACCGCGTACGGGCCGATAGCGCGACGGAGCCTGTCGAAGATCCACCACCCTGATCGGCACTGGTTCGTCGAGCGGGGCATCAGGGACACCGGATCGACTCCCAACGACCGGATCCGATCCGGGTCCTGGACTGCGGGAACCTGCTCAACGTCGCTCAGTGACGCTCACACGGGGCCGCGCCTCCGGACGGTCAAGAGCTCGGTGTCTAGTGCCCAGGGCCGTCGAGTTCGGTGATCTAGTAGCCGGGGTCGGCGGCTCCCCGATCTCGTCGGCCATGCCGGCACACCATGCCTCGAACTCGTCTGAGCCCCGCGGCTTGTGCAGGCAATGCCACACAACCTGGTGGACGAAGGCGCAACTGGTTTCCGCGTTCTCGACCCTGAAGATCACGGAGCTGCGCTCCATGCCGACGCGGAAGTAGGGGTGCCCGACGGGCTCTGCGAATGTCGCCGGAGGATGGACGGCCCGGTCCCGGAAGCGGAAGACTTGTTGAAGCGTGGTCCGGAACAGCTTGCTCTGAGTGTTCGAGAACCTGAAGGTTCGACAGAGCGTCTGGTGGATACGGGCGTCGGCGCTCCGAGCACCAACCTTGGATGCCGGCATGAAGTGGTGCACAGAGCTTGCGAAGGCCTCCATCGTGAACGCCGCCGCGGTCATGCTGACCATTGCCGCCCGGTGCTCGGCCTTCATGGCGTCCCCGAACTCGTTGGGGTCCCCCTGGGTCCCCGGATTGGAGTCGCGAGCGACTCGGGCAAGGTCTCGCTGCTGCTTGGCGATAGCGAGCCAACTGGGCCAGACGTCCACTCGTACCTCGACGGGGCCAACGTCGAGCTCCGCCTCACCATCTGGGCCGATACTGACGCGAACCGCTCCGAGTCGGAGCTGGCCTTGAGAAGGAAAGCTGATGCCATGCCACGTCTCCTCCTGCGGTGGCAGCTCCTTATCGGTCACCCGCGGACGGTAACGCCAGTCTGCCCGGAACCTTCGCCGTACCAGGTCGTGAAGTGAGCCGCGGTGAGTTCGTCCACTGTGAACCGTCATGTAGCAACAGGTGTAGCAACACGGCAGCACGGACGCCGTGGACGTCGCGAGACGATGAGGGACGCCCGAGGACGCAATAGAC
>JALZIL010000163.1 GCA_030860305.1 Actinomycetota bacterium | reverse complement strand
GAGGTCCGCCTGTCGCGAGAGCCACGCGGTCGCCCTTTCGACGAAGCTGGTCCGGCCCGCCTTCGGGTCGGCGTATGTACCGGTTGCACTGCCGTCGTGACCTGATCCAGCCACTGCTGCGCGTCGGTGAGGAGTCCGACCCACGGAACCTGTTCGGCCATGCGCGCTTACCTTCCGTTGATCAAAGGAGTGCACGCAGTCCGACCGCAACGCGGCGATGGCCCGACGTACGGGACGCCATCAGTACGGTCGGACGGTGTTTGAGTACGTATCACGCGAGGTCGGCGGTGAGACCGGCCGGTTCGTCGAGTCGATCTGGTTCGCGCGTGGTCAGATCACCGGGGTCCGCGAGCGGATCGCTCCCACCGGATCGACCGTCGCGGCCCTGGTGCTGGGCGATCCCATCCGCCAGACCCCGGATGGCGCGGCCGGCGTGTTAGTCGCGGACACCGGCTTCCTGATCGGCCCACACGACCGGCCGATCGTCAACGAACCGCTGGGGGAGACGTACTGCGTAGGCATCGTCACCACCCCGGTCGGCTGCCGGCCGGCGCTCGGGCTGGCGCCGGCCACGTTGCGCGGTCGGGTCGTCGACCTCCTTTCGGTCTGGCCACGAGCGGATGCCGTACGGCGGGGACTTCTGACCTGCCGTACGCCTGATGACGCTCTGGATCTGATCGACGCGACACTGAGTCGCCCAGAGCCATTCGACCGCAAGGCATTTGAACGGTGCGAGGCCGCTGTCGCACGGCTGTCGGCCGAACCGACCAGGCCGGTCGGGGACATCGCGGCCGAGCTCGGCGTGAGCCATGGCCACCTCGACCGGCAGTTCACCGATCAGGTCGGACTGAGCCCCCGGACCCTGGCCCGCACTCTGCGGATGCGCCAGTTGCTTGAGAGCATCGACGTCCATGGGGCCGTGGGCTGGGCGGACAAGGCCGCTGACTTGGGCTGGTCCGACCAGGCGCATCTCATCCGGGACTTCAAGCGGCATACCGGGGTTACGCCGTCGGAGTACGTGGCCGCGCAGCGCTTGACGTACGACCGTGACGTCGCAGCCGAGTCAGCGGGCTTCGTCCCGGAGCCGATGTGAAGTTCGTCCAATCCCCCGGCCTAATCCTCGGCGCAGCATTCGGCGGCCGTACCGACGATCTGAAGGGCGCCCGATGACCGAAGCGTTCAACGCCGAGACCACGATCGATCGTCCGGTCACCGAGGTATGGGCGCGGCTGATCGACTGGGACGACGCGGCGCGCTGGATGTCGGGGGTGGAGGGTCTGCGCGCGCAGGGTCCGACCGCCGTGGGCACCGAGCTGATCTTCACCACTCGTGGAAAGCAGCGCTCCAGCCAGATCGCGGACCTGGACCCCGGACGCAGCATCACGCTGCGGTCCACCCAGGGCGGGGTCACGGCTGACTACGTCTACGCCTGCGCGCCGGAGGGCGGCGGGACGCGGGTGAGTCTGGTGGCCGACTGCCGGATGACCGGCCCCGTACGGCTGCTCGGCCCGCTGATCCGGTCGGCCATTCGCAAGGCCGACGGCGGCCAGTTGAACGCGTTTGCCGCCACCTTTGCTCGCCCTTAGCAACCGCCGGATGAGGACTCCCTACCACTAGGTGATCTGCCGGTAGGTCCGTCTGAATCGGTGTCCATCCGTCGATGCGCTTGGCAGGCAGGCGGGATGTATGTGGACGATGGAGTTGGGTTCTCCTCTGCCAAACGTGGTCGCCGCTGCCCGCAAGGGCGGGCGCCGGTGTCCGGCCCGCGTTCCCAGCAGCGAGTCAGCCGAGCTGTGTGACGTGAAAGCCGCAACCGGGTGCTAGTTCGACGCCTATTCGATCAAACCATCCGCGCTCGGATCAGCAGGATCACAACGCTCATCTCCCTCGATTGCGGCCGGATATGTTTCGGTAACACGGAAGGAAGCGGTCGGCGAGGAGGCCCGCAGTCATCGTGCCTGCCTGGCCCAGGGATGACGGCCATCTACAAGTCAGCAGCGGCCGTCACAGGGAGAACGTCGGCCGGGGCGGCTTTCGTGAGTTCGCAATCCGTTACCGGGCAAAGCCGATCGGGGCC
This sequence comes from Actinomycetota bacterium, assembly GCA_030860305.1. Next base: position 85 of record JALZIL010000163.1, on the reverse strand, counting down.
GATCCCGCTGGTGGCGGATTCGGCCCCGATCGTGCAGTGCTGTGCCCCTAGGCGTGCTTGGCCCGCGTACGTCGAGGCATGAGCA
>JALZIL010000156.1 GCA_030860305.1 Actinomycetota bacterium | reverse complement strand
CCGAAGGTCGACCCCGTGCATCAGCCGAAGGGCCGCGAGCCGATCCACCGGGACTGATCGGTCCAGGCAGCCAGCCGTCACCAGACGCGTCCGGGCCGTTCCGGTCAGTGCTTCCAGCGGGTGAGTGCCGTGATCTCCTCGGGTGAGGATCCGCCGAACAGCTCTATCTCGTAGCGGCGCAGTTCGGCGATGGTGGAGGCGAGTTCGACGCCGAAGGCGGCCCGGATCGCCGGCTCCTTCTCGAAGGCCGCCACCGCCTCCTCCAAAGAGGACGGCAATGGCTCGATGCCGGCCGCCGTGCGCTCCCCGGCGGAGAGCGTCGCCGGGTCCACATTCACCGGCGCCGGGAGGATCGCCTGCTCGGCGAGACCGGCCAGACCGGCGGCCAGCAGTCCGGCGACGAGCAGGTACGGGTTTGCTGCCGCGTCAACACACTTCACCTCGAAGTTGGCCGCTCGGTCTCGACTGCCGAGCGGGCCGGTGATGAGGCGCAGTGCGGCCTCACGGTTCTCCAACCCCCAGCAGGCGAAGGCTCCAGCCCAGTGCGAGGGGATCAGTCTCAGGTACGAAGCGACGCTGGGGGCACCGATGGCCAGAAGTGCAGCGAGCCGATTCAGGATGCCGGCGCAAAAGGACGCTGCGGTCGTCGAAAGGCCGTACTCGCCGTCCCCGCCGGTCATCAGATTCGTGTCATCCGACCAGATGGACAGGTGTACATGCGCACCGTTGCCCACTCCACCGGCCAGTACCTTGGGAGAGAAGGAAGCCCGCAGGCCATGCCGAAGGGAGACCGCACGCACGGTCTCCCGGACCAGCACGAACGTGTCCGCGGCATCGACCGGGTTCTGCGCGGCGACAGATATCTCCAACTGCCCGGACGCGTACTCCGGGTGCAGCTGATCCACCGAGACGCCTTGCGCAGCAAGGGCGGACAGCAGTTCAACGCAGTAGTCCGACAACTCACTGATCCGCGTCATGCCGTAGGCTGGGCCCTGACAGGCGGCGATGAAATCGTCTCCGTCACCGACGCTGACCGCCCACTCGACCTCGAATGCCAGTTGGGCTGTCAGGCCGACATCAGCCAGCGCATCGACGAGCCGACGGGCCAGTAGGCGTGAGCACTGCGGATGGGCCGCACCTTCCTGGTCGAAGCGGTCCACCGGAGCCCACGCCCAGCCCGGTTGACCGGCCAGAACGGTGAGCCGACCGACGTCTGGATGCAGCCGAAGATCACCCACCGGAGAGCCGGCATGGGTGCCAGACAAGATCATGTCGTCGAGCCGGAAGGCGTCGAAGACCGGTGACATGCCGACACCCCAGGCGGCAGCCGCCGGCAGCTTGGCCACCGGCACCGTCTTCACGCGAGTGATGCCGGAGTTGTCGACGAAGGTGAGGGCAACGCCATGGACGCCGGCATCCTCGAGATCGCCGAGAAACTCACTCGCCTGCTGCTCCCGCGCTCGACGGTCCTGGATTTCCATGCCGGTACTCCCGTTCAGCGACGTGTGGTTAGCGCAAACCCTAAGGGTTACCAATTGACCAGCCAGCGGACAAACTGACGCGGAAGTCCTAATGGAAGGTAGGAGCAGAGTGAGTCTGCGATCCACTGTGGACGAGTTACTCGTCGTGGACCACCACTGCCACGGGGTACTGCGCCGCGACGTCGACCGGGCCGACTTCGAGTCGATGCTCACCGAGGGCGATCGACCCGGACCGCTGAGCCCGTCGGTGTTCGACTCGCAGATCGGTTACGCCCTCCGACGTTGGTGCCCCCCGGTTCTCGATCTCGAACCGCGTGCCGCGCCCGAGGAGTACCTGCAGCGTCGAGCCGAACTGGGACACGCAGAGGTGACCCGGCGATTCTTGCGGGCTGCGGGAACTGGCACCTACCTGGTGGACACCGGCTTCGTTCCGGAGCCGATTCTGGACCCGTCGGAGCTGGCCGAGGTCGTCGGCGGCGAAGCACATGAGATCGTGCGCTTGGAGCAGGTCGCCGAACAGGTGGTGGCCGGCGGAGTGGATGCCTCGCGGTTCGCCGACGAAGTCCGGGAACGCCTGACAGACCGTACGGCGACGGCGGCTGGGGTCAAGTCGATCGCGGCCTATCGGGCGGGGTTGGATCTTCCGAGCGAGCAGCCCGCCGATCGTGAGGTTGCTGTCGCGGCCGGACGCTGGTTTGCCGATGTGGAAGCCGGCGCCAGCCCGCGCTGCAATGACCCGCTCCTGCACAGCTTCCTGGTCTGGACCGGGATCGAGCTGGGCAAGCCTGTCCAATTCCACGTGGGGCTGGGTGACTCCGAGGCTGATCTGCGCCGTGCCAACCCGTTGCTGCTGACGCCGTTGCTGCGTGCAACCCAGAGCCGCGGCGTTCCGATCATGCTGTTGCACAACTACCCGTTCCACCGTTACGCCGGCTATCTGGCGCAGGTCTTCAGCCACGTCTTCGTCGACCTCGGCCTGGCCACCCACAACCTCGGCCGGGCCTCTGGACGGGTGATCGGTGAACTGTTGGAGCTGGCGCCGTTCGGCAAGGTGTTGTTCTCCTCCGATGCGTTCGGGCTACCGGAGCTCTACCACCTGGGAACTCTGCTGTTCCGCCGCGGCTTGGCCGACGTTATACACGCTGGGGTGGCCGACGGGAGTTGGACCGAGACCGATGCCGAGCGCATCGCCGGCATGATCCTGGCCGGCAACGCAATCCGAGCCTATGGTCTGGACTCCGCGTGCCCCTAGCTCCGGCCGAACGGCGTTGATCGCCGGGTGCCTCGGCCATCGCCGCTCGGGTATGACTACCGCCGCGGCACGCCCGGAGGATATTGCTGATTGGCCACAACCTGCGTCCATCGACGGACCAGAGTTTCCCGATCGATGCTGTTCAGATCAATGACGGCTTCAGGGCCCCTAACACTGTGTGCTCCTCTGAATTTTCAATTGTGATCGCTAGTAGATAGGTGTGTCCCTCGTGCAACATCGGCTGATCGTCGAGGATATGGCGGTCGTTGCCGTCGACGTAACCCATCTGGCCCACCACGACTTGGCCGCGCGCGTTGCCTTTTAATGATTGATCTACTTGCACGGCGTAGAGCGTTTGGTGCTGTCCCTCCTGTGTCTCGACGACGTCGACAACGGTCGCGATGACTACGTCATCGGCATAGCCGGCGATGTAGTTCGGATTCGTGACGTCAAAGGCGTAGCCGCTCTGAATGGTGTATGTATTGCCTTCACCCTCGCTGCCACCGCTGAAGCCGAACGCCGCGGCAGCTGCGATCCCGAGGGCGGTCGCTCCGGCGATGGGCTTCGGCCGAGAGATCATGACCGGACATGATCCGGTAGAGAAGAAGAGTTCGCCAGTGCGGCGACAGAGCGCGCCGGAACAGCGCCCGCGTGTGGGAAGCCGGCTGGGATCTGGTCACCCTCACCGCCGCCTCTGCCCACAGTCCGTATGGACCACTGAGCGGGTGCGCCCAGTTATCCACACCGGCGCTGATTCGCCCCGGAGACCCCGATTTCCGACGACGCTCGTCGGCATGGACAGCAGCCCGAAGCTCCGTCTCAGCGGCCCCGGCAGCCTGATCGCGGCCGTACCGCATCTTCTCGGATTTCCGCCCGAGCGGTCACTGGTCCTGGTCGGGCTGAGCGGACCCCGGTCTCGGCTCGGCATCACCATGCGGGCCGATCTCCCGCTCGACGGGGCCGATCACGCGCCCTCGATAGCCGAGCTCGAGCCGTTGGTCG
>JALZIL010000152.1 GCA_030860305.1 Actinomycetota bacterium | reverse complement strand
GGCGGCCGACGAGTACGTCGCAGTCGAGACACCACAGCGCATGGTGGCCGTGGGCAACTGGTATCTGGACTTCTCGCCGACCAGCGACGCCGACGTCATCGACTGCCTGGCCAGGAGTAGACAGTGGCGTCACTAGGGCCTCGTACGGCACAATAGTCACACAAGTGAGCGCCCTCCAGGGGTCGATGCGTTGGGGAAGACGTCATCGACAGGGGGACACGGTGCAACAGAAGTGCAGTGATCCGGCCGGGCCCGCGCGAGGTGCGGTCTTCATCCATGCCTGCCCGGCGGCGCTGTGCCCACATATCGAGTGGGCCGTCAGCAGCGCCCTCGGCTCGCCGATCAGCCTGCCCTGGACTGTCCAGCCGGTCGACCCGAGCCAGTTCCGGACCGAGTACACCTGGACCGGCCCCCGCGGAAGTGCCGCCCCGATTGCCAGCGCGCTGCGCGCTTGGCCGATGGTGCGCTTCGAAGTGACAGAAGAACCGAGTCCTGGTTGCGACGGGGAACGGATCTGCCACGTGCCTGGGCGGGGCATCTTCCGGGGAATCGTCGGTGCCAACGGCGACTTCCTGGTCGGCGAGCAGCAGTTACGCCAACTCCTGGCTACCGCGACATCACGCGAGGACTTCGTCCACGGCATCGAGACGGTGCTGGGGTCGGCGTGGGATGCCGACCTCGAGCACTACCGGCATGCCGGCGATCGATCCCCCGGCGCCTGGCTGCACCAGGTCAGCTAGCGGCAGGGTCAGCCGATCCAGGGCTGACGCAGGCCCCTCCAGGAGGGCTTTCTCCGGATAAAGTGGGGTCTGCCGCGTCCTAGACCGCACATTCTCCGGAGAAAGTGCGATGTGAACGGCCGCGTCAGAGTGGGATGTTGCCGTGCGCCCCTCGTCCGGCCGGCGCGGCGGCAAGAGCCTCGATCAGGCGCCTCCGGGTGTCCGCGGGTTGGACGACGGCGTCGACCACCCCGAGTTGCAGAGCGCGGTTGACTCCACCGGCGATCCGCTCATGTTCCTTTGCCAGGCGCTCGTGCAGGGCTCCGCGATCCTCCAGCGCGGCGGCGGCCAGCTTCTTGCGGTGCAGGATCCCGACGGCTGCCTTTGCGCCCATGACCGCGACCTCGGCCCCTGGCCAAGCGAAGACGGCCGTGGCACCCAGGGAACGAGCATTCATCGCGATGTAGGCCCCGCCATAGGACTTGCGGGTAACCAGAGTCACCCGTGGGACCACCGCCTCGGCGAAGGCGTGCAACAGTTTCGCACCGCGGCGTACGACGCCGTCCCACTCCTGACCCACGCCTGGGAGATAGCCCGGAACGTCGACCAGGACGACCAACGGTAGCCCGAAGGCATCGCACATCCGGACGAAACGTGCCGCCTTTTCTGCGGATTCGGAGTTGAGGCAGCCCCCGAGGCGGATGGGGTTGTTGGCGATGACCCCCACGCTGCGGCCGGCCAGGCGACCGAGCGCGGTGACCACGTTCGGCGCCCAGCGGGTGTGCAACTCCAACGGCGGTTCGTCGAGCAGGGCTGTGATGATCGGCTTGACGTCGTAGGCGCGTTGCGGGGAGTCGGGCATCAGCGTTGCCGGGTCGACCTCGTTCTCCCGTACGGCGGCGCTGATGTCGAAACTGCCCTGGATGGCCAACAGGGCGGTCGCCGTACGGGCAGCCTTCAGTGCCTCGGCCTCGGAGTCGACAGTCACATGGACGACGCCGCTGCGGCGACCGTGGGTGTCGGGGCCGCCAAGTCGTTCCATGTCGACGTCCTCGCCGGTCACACTGCGGACGACGTCCGGCCCGGTGACGAACACCCGCCCGGCCGGTCCCATGATGACCAGGTCGGTCAGTGCCGGGCCGTATGCCGCGCCACCGGCCGCCGGCCCCAGGACGACCGAGATCTGCGGAACCCTCCCCGAGGCGCGGACCATCGCCGCGAAGACCAGACCGACCGCGTCGAGGGCTTCCACGCCTTCGGCCAACCGGGCACCGCCGGAATGCCAGATCGCAATCACCGGAACGCGCTGGCGGACCGCGCTGTCGATGGCATCGACGATGTGCCGGCAGCCCTCCGAGCCCATCGCGCCGCCCATCTTCGTGGCATCGGTGCAGTAGGCCACCACGGCTGCGCCGTCGATGGTGCCGCGGGCGGCGAACACGCCGCTGGCGTCGCGCCGAGTCAGTTCGCGGAGCGAGCCACGGTCGAAGAGGTTCTCCAACCGCAGCGAGGGGTCACGAGGATCTCGTGACTCCAGATCAGGTACCTGAGCCAGTGCAGTCACGACTGTCTCCATGCTCTGTCTAGATGCGCCGCTGAGGCGGCGGCTCGGACGCCGCTTGCGCGGCGAAAATACAGTTCTCGGTTATCGTCAGTCCGCTCATGCGGCGGTGAAGACGAGGGCCACGTTGTGCCCACCGAATCCGAACGAGTCGTTCACAGCCGCTCGTAGGGTGGCCTTACGTGGAGCTCCGCGCACGATGTCCAGTGCCTGTACGCGTGGGTCGTCGTCGAGATCGGTGGCGTTCAGGGTCCCCGGGACGATCTGGTCGCGTAACGCCAGGATCGTGAAGATGGCCTCGACCGCTCCGCTGGCTCCGAGCATGTGCCCGGTCATCGACTTCGTCGCGGAGACGGCGGCGCCGTCCCCGATCGCGCTGAGAATGGCACCAGCCTCGGTGAGGTCCCCCACGGGCGTGGCCGTCGCGTGTGCGTTGACGTGACCGATATCGGCGCTCTGGATGCCGGCGTTGCGCAAGGCCAGTCGAATCGCCAACGCGGCGAAGCAGCCCTCCGGATGCGGTTGAACCATGTCGAAGGAGTCGTTGCTGACGCCGGTGCCGGCCAGAACGGCGTAGATCCGCGCCCCCCGAGCGCGCGCGAACTCGGCCCGCTCGAGAACGACCAGACCGGCACCCTCGCCGAGCACGAAGCCGTCCCGGCCCTTGTCGAAGGGCCGCGATGCTTGCTCGGGATCGTCGTTTCGGGTGGACAGCGCACGCATCCGGGAGAAGCCGGCCATCGGCAACGGATGGATGCAGGCCTCGGCACCGCCGGCGACCACGACGTCGGCCCGGCCGGCCCGGATGATGTCCATCCCCAGGGCGATGCCCTCTGAGCCCGCCGCACAGGCACTGACCGGCGTGTGAACGCCGGCCCGCGCCTGCAATTCGAGTCCGATCGTGGCTGCGGATCCGTTCGGCATCAGCATCGGGATGGTCAGCGGGGACACCCTGCCCGGCCCCGTCTTTTCCAGAACGTCGTCCTGGGCCAGCATCGTCAGCGCACCGCCGACTCCCGTCCCGACCACGACCGCCAGCCGCTCTGGATCCACCTGGGGCCTGCCCGCATCAGCCCACGCTTCCCGGGCAGCGATCAGGGCTATTTGCTGGCAACGATCCAGTCGCCTTGCCTGGACCCGATCGATGTGTTCGCCGGGCTCCACGGCCAGTCGGCCGATGACGCGGGCCGGCATCTGAGCGGCCCAGTCCTCGGTCAGCAGGCCGATGCCAGAGCGTCCTTCGAGCAGCGCCGCCCAACTCGACGCGACGTCTCCCCCGAGGGGGGTCGTCGCGCCGAGCCCGGTGACGACGATGTCCGACACGTCAGGTCAGCTCTGGTTCTTCTCGATGAAGGACGCGGCGTCACCGACAGTGCGGATGTTCGCCAGTTCGTCGTCGGGAATGGCAACGCCGAACTTGTCCTCGACGGCCGTCGCGATCTCGACCATCGACAGCGAGTCGACATCGAGGTCCTCGGTGAAGGACTTCTCGGGAGTGGCATCAGCCGGTAGTACCCCGGCTACCTCTTCGAGGATCTCGGCAAGGCCGGACTGGATTTCCTCGGTTGTCGCCATGCGTGGTGATCCCTTCGTTGAGTACTCCGCCCCGGGTCTTTCCCGGTACGGCATTGGTTACAGCTCGGGGCTACGGGCAGATGATGACCTGACCGGCATAGGTCAGCCCCGCTCCGAAGCCGAGCAGCAGAGCGGTGTCTCCGGTCTTGATCTCGCCGCGTTCGATCATGGCCGTCAAGGCCAGCGGGATGGATGCCGACGACGTGTTTCCGGAGGTGACGATGTCGCGGGCGACGGCGATTTCGTCTTTGAACTTCAGGGTCTTGACCATCGAGTCCACGATCCGCAAGTTCGCCTGATGGGGCACGAAGGCGTCGATGTCGCCGATGTCGACACCGGCGAGTTCGCAGGCTCGGCGCGCGGAGTCGGCCAGCCTCGTCGTTGCCCAGCGGTACACCGACCGGCCGTCCATCTCCATGTAGGAGAATCGGTCGGCGACCGAGATCGCCCGCGATTTCTCGCCGTCACTGCCCCACACCACCGGGCCGATACCGGGAGTATCACTGGCTGCCACGACCGCTGCCCCGGCGCCGTCTCCGAAGATGATGCAGGTGCCCCGGTCGTCCTGATCGGTCCAATCGGTGAGCCTTTCTGCGCCGATGACGAGCGCGTATCGCGACGATCCACTGCGGATAGCATCGGCTGCAGCGGACAGGCCGTAGCAGAATCCAGCGCAAGCTGCGTTCAGGTCATAGGCGCCCGGGGTACCGATCGACAGGCGGTGGGCGACCTCCGGGGCAAGGCCGGGGATCGGCGCCGGAGCGGTACAGGTGGCGACGATGACGGTGTCGATGTCCTCGGCGAGTACCCCGCTGTTGGCCAAAGCCTTTCCCGCAGCTGCTACCGACATGTCCACGATCGACTCGTCGGCCCCGGCGAATCGGCGCTCGGAGATCCCTACTCGGGTACGGATCCACTCGTCATCGGTGTCGACGCGTCGGGAGATTTCCTCGTTGGTGACGATCCGTCGCGGACGGTAGTCACCGAAGCCGAGGATCCGCGCTCCGTTGGCGCCCGCGCGCAGGTTGAGACTTCCGTTCATGTACGTACTCCTCGCTGGTTCATTGCTGGTCCGCCTCGCTCGCTGCGCTCATCGGTCGGTCCGCTCCTCGGGCCGTGGCCGGCCCTGCGATGCTCCCGCCCTCTCGGCTCATCGCTGGCTCGTCGGATAGAGCCGGGCGACCGGGTCGCCGGCATCGACCAGATCACCGTCGACGACCAACCACTCGGCCAGTACTCCGTCGTATCCCGCCGACAGGTGCGCTTCTTCACGACGACTGGTGACGACTCCCAGCGGCGTACCGGCCTCGACGTTCGCGCCCTCGGCGACCTCGGCCAGTCCGACCGTACCCCGCACCGGCGCGACGACCATCCGCCAGTCGGGGCGGTGCTCATCCTCGGTCTTTCCGGACTGCCGGTGCAACATGTCGCGTGCTGCGCCCAGGTCGTCCGGGGTCTTGAGCGCTACCACCGGGACTCCCTTGACCTCCCGTTTGACCAGGCCCGTGAGAACCCCCGCCGGGGGAAGCTCGATGATGCCGCGCACGCCGATGTCGCGCATCGCCGCGAGGCAGGCGTCGAAGCGCACCGGTGCGGTGAGCTGGGCAACCAGGCGGCGTACGGTCCCTCGTCCGGTCTCCACTGCGGTCCCGTCGGAATTAGTCAGCAGCAATCTGGTGGGGTCGCTCGCCGAGATTCCATCCGAGAAGGCGGCGAGGGCTTCCTGAGCCGGTTGCATGTAGGACGTGTGGAAGGCCCCGGCCACCGACAGCGGATGCACCCGGGTCTTGCCCGGCGGGTCCTCGGCCAGCTTCGCCAGCGCCTCGATTGATCCGGCCGCCACGATCTGCCCCGCTCCATTGCGGTTGGCCGGTGTCAGGCCCAGCTCCTCCAGCCGAGCCAGCACCAGTTCCTCGTTCCCGCCGAGGAGAGCCGACATACCGGTTGGCGTCAGCTTGCAGGCCGCTGCCATCTCCCGCCCACGGACAGCAGCCAGGGCGATCGCGGCCTCGGGGCTGAGCGCTCCGGCGACGGCAGCCGCCGTGATCTCCCCGACGCTGTGCCCGGCGGTCAGCGTTACATCCGCCGGTGCGCCACCGTCCGTACGCAGCAGACCCAACTCCTCGGCCGCGAGCAGCCCCAGAGCAACGACCAGCGGTTGGGTCACCGCGGTGTCTTTGATCTGATCGGTGTCGGCTGTCGTACCGAGCGCGACGAGATCGATGCCGCAGACAGCGGAGAACCAGCTCATCCGCTCGCGGGCCCCCGCCAGGTCGAGCCAGGGTTCAAGCATCCCAGGACTCTGTGCCCCCTGACCCGGGGCGAGGATGGCCAGCACCGTTACACGATATGCACTACCAGGCAGAAGTTGCGCCCACGGGCAGTACGAATTGCCGCGCGTGGGTCTTGGAGGTTATCTACAAAGCTCGCCGATGGTGTTCGGCACCGCGACCACTCTCGAGCGCAGCCAGGGTGAGCGCGACCTGCAGAGTCCACGCTCCGCGCGGCGTCGTGGGCGCGATTCCGCTGTCCTGCGCGGCCCGTCGCAGCCGATATCGGACCGTGTTCGGGTGCACGAAGACCTCGCGTGCCGTGGCTTCCAAGCTGCCTCCGTTGCTCAGATAGGCCCGGACCGTGTCCAGCACGACGGGACCAGCTTCGGCAAGTCGTACGGTCATCGCTGTGAGCTCGGCCAGTGCCAGCCGGTCGCCGGCCATCGCTCGCTCAGGAAGAAGGTCGGCAGCGGCCACCGGTCTAGGTGCCTGCGGCCAGGCGGAGGCGACGGCCAGCGCGCTCTGGGCTGCGGCAGCCGAGCCACCGACGTCGCCGAAGGAGGTGACCACCGGTCCGCAGACGACTGGCCCGGGCCCGAACTGTTCGGCCAGGGCGGGTGCATGCTGCATGGGGTCCTCGGTCGAGGCCAGCACCATCACGAGGTCGTGCTCGTGAACACCGGCCAGGACCTTCAGCCCCCGGCGATGACCGGCCCGCACGACTGAGCCGTGCACCTGCTCGCGGTCCTGCGCGGGCGCGGCTCCGATCATGACCAGCACCTGCCCTGCGCCGGACCAACCGAGGGCGGCGGCCTGACTGGCCAGTGTCTGGGCGGTCTCCCCGCGAAGCAGGCTGTCGATGGCAAGGGCCTCCAACCGCGCATCCCAAGCGCCCCGGCTCTCGGCGTAGCTGGCATAGATCTGGGCTGCGGCGAAGGCGATCTCCCTGCTGTATCGCAGGATTCCCTCTCGTAGCTCGCTTGCGGTACCCGGTTCGGCCAGCGACTCGATGCGGGACTCGACGACCCCGACGACGACCCGGATCAGGTCGACTGTCTGCTTGAGGCTGACCACGCGGGCCAGATCACGGGGTGCGGTGCCGAACACTTCGCCGGTCAACCGGGGCGGCACGTCGCGATTGCGCATCCACTCCACCAGCGAGTCCACTCCGGCCTGCGCGACCAAGGTGACCCATGAGCGCCGGTCCGCGGGCATGGACCGAAACCACGGCAGGAGCTCGTCCATCCGGGAGACGCTCTGCGTGGCCAAGGCTCCGGCCGAGCGCTCCAGCCGACGCAGCGTCGTGACCATCGGCGCTTGGGCTACCTCAGCCACGACTCGTCCAGCTTGCGCTTGGCCGCTCGACGCTTACCCCAGCCACGACTCGTCCCAGCTTGCGCGCTCGACCCCCACGACGGGCAGCCTGCCACCGCTTGGTGGCAAGACCCAACCGAGACTTCGCGGGGGGCGGGGAAGAATGCAGGGATGCGGCCCGTGCTGATCGGTGCGACGGTGCTGGCCGCCATCGTCGCGATCCTCGGCGTCCTGGTGGACCAAGACGTCCGCGGGGTCCTCGAGCTCGATCTAGCCGTCGGCTCCGCGCTGCGCTTCCAAGGAACAGGAAGCTCCGGTGTTGACGTCCTACAGGTGTTGACCGCCCCAGGACTGTCGGTATTCCGGTTCGTGGTGCTGGCGCCGGTCGTCGTCTTCTTGGCCGTACGGGGACGCCTACGAGTCGCGGGCTTCGTTCTGCTTGCCGCGCTCACTGTCGGGCCGCTGACCACTCTGCTCAAGGAGCTGGTGGGGCGGGTACGGCCGACCGCAGATGATCCGCTGGTGGCCGCCGACGGGCTGTCTTTTCCGAGTGGGCACTCCTCCGGTGCGGCCACCCTGGCAGGCGTACTGCTGGTGATCCTCTGGCCGATGCTCACCTCCCGTTGGCGGCCGTGGGTGGCAGCCGTATTGACCCTCGCCGCACTCTGTGTGGCTTGGACCCGGATCGCGCTGGGCGTGCACTACCTGTCCGACACCGTGGGTGGGTTGGCACTGGGCACGGCGGTGGTTCTGGTGTCCATGGCCGGCTTCGGCGTCTATCCCGGCGGCCCTGCGCAGCTGCCCGAGCACGGTTGGCCGCGCTTGGCGCGCAAGACCGGCTGATCGGTAGCGGGCATACTCGCGCCGCATGGAGAGCCAACCGAATCTGCTGACCGCCGCCGAACACCTTCAGGACCGCACGCTCGACCTGCGCCGCCGGTTGCATCGGCGCCCCGAACTCGGACTGCAGCTCCCCGAGACGCAGGCCGCGATCATGTCCGAACTCGAGGATCTCGAGCTGGACCTGCGCACCGGGAGCTCGGTCAGTTCGGTGATCGGCGTCCTCGAAGGCGCCCACCCCGGGCCGACGTTCCTGCTTCGCGGCGACATGGACGCCCTTCCGCTGACCGAGGACACCGGCCTGGATTTCAGCTCCGAGATCCCCGGGGCGATGCATGCCTGCGGGCACGACACGCACGTGGCCATGCTGGCGGGCGCGGCCCGACTGCTCGCCGCTCGGAGAGATGAGATCGCCGGGCGGGTGCTCTTCATGTTCCAGCCGGGGGAGGAGGGCTTCCACGGCGCCCGATACATGTTGGAGGAAGGCCTCCTCACGACCGTTGCCGACGCACCGGTCAGCGGTGCGTTCGCGCTGCACATCGACTCCACCTTTCCCAGCGGAACGGTGCACACGCGCGGCGGGCCGTTTCTGGCCTCCGAAGATCGGATCGTGATCACGGTGTCCGGTCGTGGCGGGCACGCGTCGGCCCCACACCAGGCCAACGACCCCATCCCGGCTGCCTGCGAGATCGTCCTGGCCCTGCAGGCGATGGTCAGCCGCCGGGTGGACGTCTTCGATCCGGCCGTGATCACCATCGCCTGGATCTCGGCCGGGACGGCGGACAACATCATTCCGCCCGCCGCCACCTTGCGCGGCACCATGCGCACCCTCTCGGCTGGCACGCGGGCCGCAGTACGCGATCACGTACGGCGTACTGCAGCCGGCATCGCGGCTGCACACGGCCTGAGCGCGGAGGTCGAACTCATCCCCGGGTATCCGGTGACGGTCAACGACGTGGACGTCGCAGCGACCGTACGTACCGTCGCACAAGGGCTCCTGGGCGACGAGCGCGTGCCGCCGATGGGCTTCCCGACCATGGGGTCCGAGGACTGGTCCTATGTGCTGGACGAGGTACCGGGCGCGATGGCCTTCCTCGGTGCCTGCCCGCCCGATCTCGAACCAGACAACTCTCCACCGAACCACTCCAACCTGGTCATCTTCGACGAAGCGGCGCTTCCGACCGGAGTGGCGACCTACGCCGCCGTCGCCCTGGACGCCCTCAGCCCGCCGTCCTAATTGGCTCAAGGACCCCTTGTGTCAAACCTATTGGCACAAGGGGTCCTTGAACCAAAGCGGGGGAGGGGTTACTCGCCGCCGCCTTCCTCGGAGAAGACGTTCTTGGCCGCCCGTGGATCCTCTAGGTGGTATTTGTCGATCGCCTGTCCGACCACCTCGGCCGGAACCTCGTCCCGGGCCACCAGCGAAGCCAGGACCCGGACCGCGATGGACTCGGCGTCCACGCGGAAGTGCCGGCGCAGGGCCGGACGGGTATCGGACAACCCGAACCCATCGGTGCCCAACGAGGCATATCTGCCCGGCTGCCCGGCGAGGTACGGCGCGAGCAGATCCGGTACGGCCCGCATCCAGTCCGACACGGCAACGATCGGGCCGGGAGCCTCACCCAGCCGCTCGATGATGTACGGCGTCCGAGGGCTCTCGTTGGGATGCAACAGGTTCCAGTCCCCGATCTCCTGCGCTTCGCGACGCAACTCAGTCCATGAGGTGACCGACCACACGTCGGCCGATACGTTCCAGTGCTCCTGCAGCAGAGCCTGCGCGCGCATTCCCCATGGGACACCCACCCCGGAGGCGAGGATCTGCGCCCGCGGACCCGAACCGTCTCGCGGCGCAGGGGCGTACAGATGCATCCCGGCCAGGATGCCCTCGACGTCGACGTTGTCCGGCTCTGCCGGTTGGACGTACGGCTCGTTGTACAGGGTCAGGTAGTAGAAGACGTCCGGCGAACGACCGGACGGGTCGTCACCGGTCATCCGGACCAGACCGTCCCGGACGATGTGCCCCAGTTCGAAGCCGAAAGCGGGGTCGTAGGACACGACCGCCGGGTTCGTGGCCGCGATCAGCATGGAGTGGCCGTCCTCGTGCTGAAGTCCCTCACCATTCAGCGTCGTACGACCGGCAGTGGCGCCCAGGACGAAACCGCGCGACATCTGGTCGGCCGCGGCCCAGAAGCCGTCGCCGGTCCGCTGGAACCCGAACATCGAGTAGAAGATGTAGATCGGGATCATCGCCTCGCCGTGCGTTGCATACGCCGACCCAGCGGCAGTGAACGACGCCGTCGACCCCGCCTCGTTGATGCCCTCGTGCAGGATCTGGCCGGTCACGGACTCCTTGTAGGACAGCATCAGGTCCTGGTCGACCGAGGTGTAGGTCTGGCCGTGCGGTGAATAGATCTTCTGCACCGGGAACAGCGAATCCATCCCGAACGTACGCGCTTCGTCGGGAATGATCGGCACGAAACGCGGGCCCATCTCCTTGTCCTTGAGCAGGTCGCGGAAGAGTCGGACAAAGGCCATCGTCGTGGCGACCGGCTGCTTTCCCGAGCCACGGCGCACTGCGTCATAGGCCTGATCTCCAGGTTGGGCCAAGGGCTTTGCGGTGAGCATCCGGCGCGGCATGGCTCCACCCAGCCGGCGACGGCGCTCGGCCATGTAGCGCAACTCCTCGGAATCGGCCGCCGGTTTGAAGTACGGCGGCAGCTTCTCGTCGAGTGCGCTGTCCGGGATGTCCAGGTAGAGGCGGTCCCGCAGGCCCTTGAGGTCATCGAGGGTCAGCTTCTTCATCTGGTGCGTGGAGTTGCGGCCCTCGAAGTGACTACCGAGTGTCCAGCCCTTGATCGTCTTGGCCAGGATGACGGTGGGCTGGCCGGTGTGCCGAACGGCTGCCTGGAAGGCGGCGTACACCTTGCGGTAGTCGTGACCACCGCGCTTGAGGGCCCAGATCTCGTCGTCGGTCATCCCGGCGACCATCGCGGCCGTACGAGGGTCACGGCCGAAGAAGTGGTCGCGCACGAACTTGCCGTTGTTGGCCTTGTACGTCTGGTAGTCCCCGTCCGGTGTGGCATTCATGACGTTGACCAGCGCGCCGTCGAGATCCTTGGCCAACAAGGCATCCCACTCCCGCCCCCAGATGACCTTGATGACGTTCCAGCCGGCGCCGCGGAAGAATGACTCCAACTCCTGGATGATCTTCCCGTTCCCGCGAACCGGTCCGTCCAGGCGCTGGAGGTTGCAGTTGATGACGAAGGTCAGGTTGTCGAGCTCCTCGCGAGCGGCGATCCCGATGGCGCCCAGGGACTCTGGCTCGTCCATCTCGCCATCACCGAGGAAGGCCCAGACGCGCTGGTCGGAGGTGTCCTTGATTCCGCGGTGGTGCAGGTACCGGTCGAACCGGGCCTGGTAGATGGCATTCAGCGGTCCGAGCCCCATCGACACCGTGGGGAACTCCCAGAACTCCGGCATCAAACGGGGATGCGGATAGGAGGGCAGACCGCCGCCAGGATGGGACAGCTCCTGGCGGAACCCGTCGAGTTGGCTGTCGGTCAGCCGGCCCTCGAGATAGGCCCGGGCATAGATTCCGGGAGAGGCGTGCCCCTGGAAGTACACGTGGTCCCCACCACCGGGATGTTCCCGACCGCGGAAGAAGTGGTTGAAGCCGACTTCGTACAGGGCCGCGCTGGAGGCGTAGGTCGAGATGTGGCCTCCGACGCCGATCCCGGGGCGCTGCGCGCGGTGCACCATGATCGCGGCGTTCCAGCGCAGGTACGCGCGGATCCGCCGCTCGATGTGCTCGTCGCCTGGGAAGTCCGGCTCCAGTTCCGGCGGGATGGTGTTGATGTAGTCGGTGCTGCGCAGGGCCGGAACCCCGACCTGGCGCTCCCGCGCCCGTTCGAGCAGCCGCAGCAGGAGATAGCGAGCCCGCTCGCGCCCGGCGCTCCCGACTACCGCGTCCAGGGACTCCAACCACTCCCCGGTCTCGTCCGGGTCGAGATCAGGCACCTGACTGGGCAGTCCATCAGTGATCACTGGGGCCCCGGGAGAGGCTGCTTTGCGCTGTGCGTCAGGATCTCTGCCGTCTGATCGCGTCATGCCTCCATCGTGGTGGGTACGGCGCTCTCGTGCCACATCGACCCATTGCTTTACCGACACCGCGTCGCTTCGGATCATCTCGGGCATGCCTTAGGCTGCTCTTGATTACGTCATAAGGTTCTGCCTGTGACCTCGGCCAGTGGAAGGACTGATGGTGCGGCTGCGCATGCTCCTCGGCACCGTCGTGTGCGGCACAGCGCTCCTCGCGGTCAGCGCCTGCACCAGCAGCATCGCCGGCACGGCCACCTTCGGTGGTCCGACGCAGACCAGCGCACCGAGCACAGCGGAAACCACCGCGGAAACCACCGAGGCATCGCCTTCCGCCAACTCGGACGAACTGTTGGCTTGCGTCACGGCCGGGTTGTCCTACATCAGTGCCAACGACAACTTCGTTGCCTGGGCAGAGGCGACCAACAGCGGCACCCCGACCACGCTGACCCGCGAGAGTGTCGCGGGCGACTTCGATTCCGCTATCGCTTCGGTGCAAACCCTGCTGGACCCGCTACCCCCGGGCGCGATACGTGATGCGGTCCAGGCCGCCCAGAACGCCGCCGGTGGACTACGTGACGGCCTGCGCGCAGGCGCGCCCGTGGACAACAGCGGTTTGATCGCAGCGGTGGATGCCGTGGCGACGGCGTGCGAGTTGTGATGTTGTCGGCTCCACACAGGCTCACGCGGATTGGTTGACATGGCTGGCGAACAGAGCGCCAATTCACTGGCGGCCCGGCTCGGGATCAAGCCGGGCATGGTTGTTCAGGAATGGGGCTACGACGAGGACGTCGACGACGACCTGCGCGGCTCCGTCGAGGATGCCTGCGGCGGTGAATTGGTCGCCGAGGACTCCGACGAGGTGGTCGATGTCGCGCTGTTGTGGTTCCGCGACACCGACGGCGACTTGATCGATGCGCTGGTGGACGCGGGTACGTCGTTGGCCGACAGCGGCGTCATCTGGCTGCTCAGTCCCAAGTCCGGTCGCCCGGGCCACGTGGCGCCCAGTGACGTGACTGAGGCAGCGCCCACGGCCGGCCTGTCCCAGACCAGCAGCATCAGCGCCGCGCCGGACTGGTCGGGGACCAGACTCGTCGCTCCGAAAACCGCTCGCTCACGCCGTTGAGCCGGCCGAGATCGGATGCCACTCCACCCGAGGTCGGCACCGCAGCCCCGGATTTCACTCTGCGGAACCAGAACAACTCCGACGTCACGCTGTCCGCCTTCCAGGGCAAGGCGCCTGCCTTGCTGATCTTCTATCCGTTCGCCTTCAGCCGGATCTGCACCGGAGAACTGCGCGAGCTACGTGACGGGCTGGCCACCTACACCGCCGCGGGCGTCGAGGTCATGGCGATCAGCACCGATCCGACGTACGCGCTCAAGGCCTATGCCGAAGCCGAGGGCTACCGGTTCACCCTGCTGTCGGACTTCTGGCCGCATGGTGTCGTCGCCCAGGCCTACGGCGTGTTCAACGACAAGGCCGGCATGGCCGTGCGTGGCACCTTCCTGGTCGACATCGCCGGAACCGTGGCCTTCGCCGAGGTCAACGGCCCCGGTCAGGCTCGCGATCAATCGGCCTGGAGGCGGGCCGCCGAGGCGGCCAACCAGACGGCATAGTCTGTCCCGGCCGTTGTCGGGCGCGTAGCTCAGCGGTCAGAGCACTCGGCTTACAACCGAGCGGTCGCTGGTTCGATCCCAGCCGCGCCCACCGCACCGCCAACAAGTGATCGTTCCGTTGCCTACGGCGCCGGCGCCTGTGCATAGGCTCCGGTGATGCCGACGCTTGCCGATGTCATCGCCGTGCTCGAGGCGCGCTACGACCCGGGTCTCGCCGAGCCCTGGGACTCCATCGGGCTGGTCTGTGGGGATCCGGATGTCGCCGTACGCCGGGTGCTGTTCGCCGTCGACCCGGTTGCCAGCACCGTCGAGGAAGCGATCGAGGTACGGGCCGACCTGCTCGTCACCCATCACCCGCTGTTCCTGTCCGGCGTGCACGGCGTCCCCGCTTCGGATCCCAAGGGCCGCCTGGTCCACCGGTTGATCTCAGCCGGCTGCGGGCTCTTCGTGGCGCACACCAATGCCGATCGGGCTCGTCCTGGGGTCAGCGATGCCTTGGCTGCAGCGGTCGGACTGGTCGAGACCGACCCGCTCGAGCCCGCGGACACCACCCCCCTGGACAAGATCATCGCCTTCGTGCCGACGGAGGCGGCCCAGCTCGTCGTCGACGCACTCAGCGAAGCTGGGGCAGGCGCCATCGGCGACTACAGCCGGGCCGCCTTTCTGAACGCGGGAATCGGCACCTTCATCCCCGGTCCTGGAGCGAATCCGGTCATCGGCGCCGTCGGCTGTGTGGAGGAGGTCGCCGAGAACCGGATCGAGATGGTGCTCCCACGTTCGCGGCGGGCTGCGGTCGTCGAGGCACTACGTGCTGCCCACCCGTACGAGGAACCGGCATACAACATCGTGGGTCTTGCCGGTCTGCCCAGCACGAGGCGGGGCCTCGGCCGGATCGGTGCACTCGAGCAACCGCAGTCGTTGCGCGAGTTCGCCGCCCACGTCGCCGACGGCCTCCCGGCCACGGCCAGCGGTGTACGCATCGCCGGCGACCCGGACCACGGGATCCGTACGGTCGCGGTGTGCGGTGGCTCCGGCGGCTCGCTGATCGAGACAGCCCGCGCGGCCGGCGCAGACGCCTTTCTCACCTCCGACCTGCGGCATCACATCGTCAGCGAGTCGCGCGAAAACAGTGGCCTGGCACTGCTGGATGCCACCCATTGGGCGACCGAATGGCCATGGCTACCAGCCGCAGCGCGACTCTTGCGTCGGGATGTGTCTGACGCCATGATCGAAGTCATGGTGTCCGCGCGGCGGACTGACCCATGGAACGCGGCCATGCAAGCCACGTCGACGCAGGAGGCACCTGATGGCGGAGGACAGCTCTGGTGAGGCTTCGGAACTGAGCTCTGGCGGGCGTAACAGTCAGGGCGGCGGTGAGACCACCTCCAGGACAGAACGTCAGCGAAAGAGCGACCGCCAGCAGAGCAATGACCGCAGCGCGTGGAACTGGCTGTTGTTGCCCGCCATCGTGATTCCATTGCTCGTCCCGCTCTACAATCGAGTCGAGCCGACGCTGTTCGGTTGGCCGTTCTTCTACTGGGGGCAACTCGCCTTCATCGCCCTGGGTGTCGCGACCACCAGCGTCGTCTATCAGAAAACCAGGACCCGCAAGGATCCTGACGTGGATCTGGCCCGCCCCGAAACTGAAACCGTCCAGCCGAAGGGGAACTGAGCCATGGACGGCATCAAGACCACCGAGCTCGTCATCTTCCTCTTCTTCTTCCTCCTGGTCACGGTCATGGGCTTCTACGCCGCTCGCTGGCGTCGTCCAGACGATCTGCTGCATCTGGACGAATGGGGGCTCGGCGGGCGGAACTTCGGCTCCTGGGTCACGTGGTTCCTCGTCGGCGGAGACCTCTACACTGCATACACTTTCGTCGCCGTACCCGCGCTTATGTTCGGGGCCGGTGCCGCTGGTTTCTTCGCGGTGCCGTACACGATCATCTTGTACCCGATCTTCTTCCTGATCCTGATCCGGCTCTGGTCGGTCTCGCACGTGCGTGGGTATGTCACACCGGCGGATTTCGTACGGGCCCGGTTCGACTCTCCGACGATGGCGTTGCTGGTCGCGATCACCGGGATCGTGGCCACGATGCCATACATCGCGTTGCAACTGGTCGGCATCGAAGCCGTCCTCAAGACCATGGGGGTCGAGGGCGAGATCCCGATCGTGGCGGCCTTCGTCATCCTTGCCCTCTACACGTACAGCTCCGGACTGCGTGCGCCGGCGCTGATCGCGTTCGTCAAGGACATCCTTATCTACCTGACGATCATCGTGGCGGTCATCGTCATTCCGTCGAAGCTCGGCGGGTGGGATGTCATCTTCGGTGCGGCCGAGGAGAAGTTCGGCTCCGGATCTGGTGTCCTCCTGCCAGCCACGGGTCAGTTGCAGTACGCAACACTGGCTCTGGGCTCTGCGCTGGCTCTATTCCTCTACCCGCACTCGATCACCGGCGTGCTGGCCTCGAAGAACCGTGATGTCATCAAGCGGAACATGTCCGCGTTGCCGGCCTACAGCCTGGCACTGGGACTGCTTGCCCTGCTGGGCTTCATGGCCATCGCAGCCGGTACGACCCCGATCGGGGGTGACGGCAACACGATCGTTCCCGCACTGCTGGAGAGTCAGTTCCCGGACTGGTTCGCCGGAGTTGCCTTCGCGGCCATCGGGATCGGGGCCCTCGTGCCGGCGGCGATCATGTCGATCGCCGCGGCGAACCTGTTCACCCGCAACATCTACAAGGAGTACTTCGTCAAAGACGCATCGAGCCGACAAGAGGCGCGGGTGGCCAAGGTCGCCTCCCTGGTGGTCAAACTCGGGGCGCTGGCAGTGATCATCTTCATCGACCCGCAGTTCTCCATCGACCTGCAGTTGATCGGCGGCGTCATCATCCTGCAGACCTTGCCGGCGGTGGCGATCGGCCTGTTCACCCGTTGGTTCCACCGGTGGGCGCTGATAGCCGGCTGGGTGGCGGGAATGGGTGTGGGCATGCTGATGCTCTACAACATCGCGCGGATCGACCCGGCGACCGGCGAGGTCATCCGGGCGCACTTCGGTGGTTCGGCGTTCGCGTTGAGCAAAGTCGGCTTCGACACCCCGACTACCATCTACACAGGATTCGTGGCCATCGGAGTCAACCTCCTCGTCACGGTCGTGGCGACGTTCGTCCTGCGGGCCATGAACCAGCCCGAGGGCACGGACTCGACCCGGCTCGAGGACTACTTCGCCGACGAAGACGACCCCCGGGTCCAGGACCTGCCACTCGACATCGGTGAGCCCGAGCCGGTCGCCGGGGGCGCAGGTCGCCCTCGCGGGCCGGACCCGGTGACCTGAATCGGGTCGGTGTGGACGCGCGATCCACGCCAGGCGTCGGGGGCTGACCGGAGCGCAGGCGCGGGTCACGCCTGCGGGTAGGTTCGCACGGGTGCAAGCCGATCCCTTCGCGCAGCTGCGGCTGCTCGACGTGCAAGCCCTGGACTCGACCCTGAGCCGGCTCGAGCACCGCCGCGTCAGGCTGCCGGAGGCAGTGGCACTGGAGCAGCAGAGCCTCCGGTTGGAAGAGCTCCAGGACGCTGCGGGCCGGGTCGAGACCGAACTTGCCGACCTCGGCCGAGAACAGCGCCGGCTCGAGGGTGACGTGGAGACCGTGCGGGCCAGACAGGAGCGGGACAACACCCGGTTGACCTCTGGGGTGATCACGAATGCGCGCGAGCTCGAGTCGCTGCAGCACGAGTTGGAAACGCTGGCTCGGCGGCAGTCCGATCTGGAGGACCAGGTCCTCGAGCTGATGGAGCGCCGCGAGGAGATGGAGGGTCGGCTTGCCGGGCTGCAGACGTCGCGTACGGAGGCCGAGGCTGAGGTGCTCCGACTGTCCGAGGCCCGGGCCGCCGCTCTTGGCTCGATCGAAGTAGACAGTGCCGCTACCGTGACCCAGCGGGCCGAACGCGCAGCGGGTCTGCCGGAGGATCTGCTGAAGCTCTACGACACGATCCGGGCCGGTGCCGGGGCTGGGATCGGAGCCGCCGCCCTGCGCGCCCGTCGCTGCGAGGGCTGTCGGATGGACGTGTCCGGAACCGAACTCTCCCGGGCGCGTACGGCCCCGCCGCAGGAGGTGTTGCGCTGCGATGAGTGCCGACGAATCCTGGTGCGGGTCACCGACTCCGGCCTGTGAGTGGGAATTTGGGTGGGCCGCGTCTGATCGTCGAGGCCGACGGTGGTTCTCGAGGCAATCCCGGGCCTGCCGGGTACGGAGCGCTGGTCCTCGACCCGGTGACGGGTCAGGTGCTGGCCGAGCGGGGTGAGGCTATCGGCCGGGCGACCAACAACGTCGCGGAATACCGCGGACTGATCGCCGGCCTCGAAGCTGTTCTCGACTTCGGGCCGTCCGAGGTCGAGGTACGGATGGACTCCAAGTTGGTCGTCGAGCAGATGTCCGGGCGGTGGAAGATCAAACACGCCGACCTTCGTCCGTTGGCTTTGCAAGCCCAACGGCTGGCCCAGCGGCTGCCGAGAGTGACGTACACCTGGATTCCCCGAGAGCGCAACAGCGCAGCCGACCGGCTGGCCAACCAGGCTCTGGACGGCATACCGATCGGGCAGTCCCATCCGTCGGTCAAGCGCGGTCAGCGGGGCGCAGCGGATGCCGGCAGGACGGCCGCGGTGTCCGGGCTTCGCGACGGGCGTCTTCCCGTCGGGCGTCCTTGGGGCGGGTCGGCTCCCGAACGGGATTCGTCCGACCCGATCGCAGCCGTCCCGACCCGACTGTTTCTCATCCGACACGGTCAGAGCCCGCACACACCCGAGCGTCGCTTCAGCGGGCGCAACGATCTCTCCCTCACCGAGCAGGGCCATGCCCAGATCGCCGCTGTCGCGGCGCGACTTGCGGCTCTGGGCTCGATCGGCGCGATCCTGAGTTCCCCGCTCCGACGGACCCGCCAGAGTGCCCAGACCGTGGCCGATGCCCTGCATCTGTCGGTCGACATCGACGACGACCTGGTCGAACTGGACTTCGGGGCCTTCGAAGGTCTCACCTGGGCGCAGGCCGCCGCTGATCACCCCGCCGAACTCGCCGCGTTTCGCGGCTCTCCGGACATCGCGCCGCCGGGAGGGGAAAGCCTCGCCAGTGTCGGCGATCGAGTGCAGTCCGCGCTGCGCAGGATCCTGGACGAACACGCGGGTCGCGACGTGGCAGTCGTCACCCATGTGACGCCGATCAAAGCGCTGTTGTGCCTGGCTCTCGACGTAGGCTTGTCCACAGTGCACCGGTTCTTCCTCGCCCCGGCCAGCCTCTCGATCATCGAGTGGTACGTCGACGGGCGCGCCAGCGTGACGCTGGTGAACGACACGAGTCACTGGGAGGGCAGATGACCACCGCACTGGGTTCTGACCGGCCGACACTGACGTCCGCGGACTACGACTGGTGGGCGGCAGAGGTCCGCTCCCTAGCCGAGCAGCGCGGTGCTGTGATCCTCGCGCACAACTACCAGGTCCCCGAGATCCAGGACGTCGCGCACTACACCGGAGATTCGCTGTACCTCTCCAGGATCGCTGCGCAGACCGACGCTGCGATCATCGTGTTCTGCGGGGTTCACTTCATGGCCGAGACGGCCAAGATCCTTTCGCCTGACAAGCGTGTGCTGTTGCCCGATCACGCGGCAGGTTGCTCGCTGGCCGACAGCATCAATGCCGACCAACTGCGCGCCTGGAAGGCAGAGCATCCCGGTGCGGTCGTCGTGTCCTATGTCAACACGACCGCTGCGGTGAAGGCAGAGACCGACATCTGCTGCACGTCCTCCAACGCCGCCGACGTGGTCCGCTCGATCCCTGAAGACACCGAGATCCTGTTCTGCCCGGACCAGTTCCTCGGAGCGCACGTCAAGAGGGTGACCGGCCGGCACAACATGCACATCTGGGCGGGGGAGTGCCACGTCCACGCCGGCATCAGCCCGTCGGATGTACGCGCGAAGGTTGCTGCCTACCCGGATGCGGACATCCTGGTCCACCCCGAATGCGGCTGCACCACATCAGTTCTCGACCTGATCTCGTCCGGC
This sequence comes from Actinomycetota bacterium, assembly GCA_030860305.1. Next base: position 2,584 of record JALZIL010000152.1, on the reverse strand, counting down.
GACCTGCCAGCGGACCGTACGCGAGTGCTCTCCACCGGCGGGATGGTCGAAGCGGCTGCCACCACGGTCTCGGGTCAGGTCCTCATCGCGACCGAGACCGGGATCCTGCACCAGCTGAGGGGACTCAACGACAGGGCTGAGTTCATCGCCATGAACGACCGGGCAACCTGCCGGTACATGAAGATGATCACCCCGGCGAAGCTGCTCGCGACGCTGCGCGAGGACACCGGCGACATCGACGTACCGGCCGACATCGCCGCAAAGGCTCGAGCGGCTGTGGAACGAATGATCGCAATCGGCTCCCCCGGTCGCGGCGGCGAATAACTCACTGGCTGATCGGCGATCAGCCGAAGAGCCGCACCGAGATCCAGAGGGCGACAGTCGCCGCGATCAGGGTCGGGGGAGCGGTCAGCACCCCGATCTTGGTGAAGTCCAACGGACTCGGTGCCGCTGCGTACGGCGCAAGAATTCGCCGCCAGACCAGCATGCTGTGCGAACCGAGATAGCTGAGGTTGGCCCCGATGTTCACTCCGATCAGGATTGCCAGAATCGCCGGCGTCCCGACCAGCGCGGCAGCCGGCACCAGCACGAGAGTTGCCGCGATGTTGCCGACCAGATTGGCCAGCACAGCCGCGATACCGGCCGCGGCGAGCAGCGCCACCAAGCCAACACCGTCAGGCAGGGCCGCGGAGAGCAGATCGCCGACGCCGTTCTCCTGGATGCCGCGCACGATCACCGCAAGCCCGACGACGAACAAGGCGAAGGACAGATTCGCCGCTTCCATGATGTCGCCGACGGTGTTTCGACGGCCGATCAGTTGCCGTACGGCGAGAACCCCCACGCCGGCTGCGACCGGCCAGACGAGCGCCACTCCGATGGCCGAGGCGACGACGAATCCGACGGCGGTCGACGCCAGGACTGCGATGGCAAGCCGCGGGACGGGTGGCTGCTCGGAGGCCGTAGAAGCTTGCTCGGCGGGCTGGCTGTCGAGGTCATCGGCGTACAGCCGGCGCAGGAGGGCGTACTGGGTGACCAGGGCAACCAGCCAGGGCAAGGCCATGAACCCGGTGAAGGACAACACGGACAGTCCGGTCGCGGAGAAGGCGAGCAGATTGGTGAGATTGCTGACCGGCAGCAGCAGGGAGGCCGAATTGGCCAGCGGTCCGCAGGCATAGCCGTGGGGGCGAGTACTCAGGTGCATCCGGCTGACGGTCATGATGACAACCGGCGTGAGCAGCAGGACTGCCGCATCCACGCTGAGGATGGCGGTGGTCACCGCAGTGACGATGCTGACGCCACGAAGCATCGCCGTCGATGACTGGTCGCGGTCAGACCGCAAAAGCGTTGCTGCCCAAGCGAATACTCCCTCCACGTCGGCAAGGTGGGCGAGGATCGTCAGAGTCGACAGGAGGATGAGGACGGATCCGACGTCATAGATCTCGTCGGCTGCGGGTCCTCCTCCGATCGCCCCGACCAGGACGGCAAGAGCGGCGCCCAGGACGCTGGCCCCCGCCGCGGCCGGCGTGCGGTGTCCGCGTAGTGCCACCGCCAGAACGAGGACCAACAGCGGCACCGTGACCGCCAGCGCCGCGAGGTCCACCACGAGCCGCGAGCCTACGGATGCACGCGAAAGGGGCTCGTGGACTCCACCGCCGGCCCGATGACCTCGACCGGCTCAGACCTGGCGACGGCCGATCAAGGCGACTGAACCAGGCCGATGCAACCAGTCGACGGTGCGGCTGCGGTGGCCGCCACACTCTCGGGAAGAGCCCGAGCCACACAACCGGCCCTGGTCAACGGCGCTGCTGGAGGCCCGAGGCAACTAGAATGTCGTCCACGACGGACGAGTCGGCTGGGCGGTCGCGGTCATGGCAACATGATCGAGGAACGTCCGGGCTCCAGAGGGCAGGGTGGTTGCTAACGGTAACCCGGGGTGACCCGCGGGACAGTGCCACAGAGAATAGACCGCCGGGTGGCTTCGGCCGCTCGGTAAGGGTGAAACGGTGGTGTAAGAGACCACCAGCGTCGCGGGTGACCGGGACGGCTAGGTAAACCCCACCCGGAGCAAGGTCGAAAGGGTCTGCCCCACTTAGGTGGAGCGACCTGCGCAGGCGTTTCAGGGCTGCCCGCCCGAGCCTGCGGGTGGACCGCACGAGCCTGCCGGCAACGGCAGGCCCAGATGGATGATCGCCCATCGGGATCGCCGTAAGGCACCCAGGGACAGAACCCGGCGTACAGGCCGACTCGTCCGCCGAAATCGGCGAAGGGGGCTCTGACCTGGGCAAACATTTCGCGGCCTCTAGCGCCCAGAGGACCCCAGTCCGCACAAGTCCGCAAGAATTCCGAGCGACGCTGGAAATTTTTGTCAGGTCCGGTCGTCGGTATGCGAGCCGCCGGGAGGATGGCCAATCCGCGAGCCGCAGGAACCGCCACCGGGAACAATAGACGAAGCTTATTCTGTCCGACACAATAGGGCGCGTGGAGTACACGGGTTCTCCTGGACGGCCGGTGCGCGCAAGCACGGGGTGTCCGGATCGCAGGTACACCATGTGGTCGCCCACGTGGAGCTGTACTTCATCCGCCC
>JALZIL010000144.1 GCA_030860305.1 Actinomycetota bacterium | reverse complement strand
AGCCGGACCCGCTCACCGGGCAACAGGTCGCCGTAGGCCGACTCCCGCAGCAGGGCATGGCGGAACTGGTACTTGCCGTCGTCCTCGGCGACGAGGATGTACCGGTTGACCGCTTCTCGGATCGCGGCATCGAGCGCGGGCGAGGGCAGGCCGGCGACCGCGGCCAGGACCTCGTGCGCCACGCTGCGTCCAGCGATCGCCGCCACTCGTACGACGTGCTGAGCATCGGTCGGCAGCGCTTCGAGCCGGGCCAGCAGGATGTCGCTGAGACCGTCCGGAACTCCGCCGGCCCCGGGGCCGACGGACAGCTCCCCGGCATAGAAGCCGAAGTCACCGGAGCCACCTGCGGCCGCCAGCTCCTCGGCATAGAAAGGGTTCCCTTCGGCCCGGTCGACGATTCGCCGGAGCACAGCCTCGGATAGCCGATCGGGCCGGACGGCTCGGACGAGCGCGGCCACGTCCGGATCCTCCAGCGGCGCCAGAACCAGGCGGTCCACGCTCTCGACCCGTGCCAGCTCGGCCAGCCAGGGGCGCAGCGGGTGGCGCCGATGCAGGTCATCGGTGCGATAGGAAGCGATGATCATCAGCGGCTGGTCGGTGAGCCGGCTGATCAGGAAGCGGAGCAGGTCACGGGTGGACTGGTCGGCCCAGTGCAGGTCCTCGATGACCAGCAGCACGGGACGCAGGCCAGCCAACTCGAACAGCAGCGTCGCGATGGCTTCGAAGAGCTGCCGTTGCCCAGATCCGGCGGGCGCGACCCGGTCGGGAAGATCGGGATCGGTCCGTCCGGATGGGCCGGCGGCACGTGGGCGCCCCGACTCGCCGCTGAACAGACTGACCACGCCAGGATGGGCGGCCATCATCTCGGCGACCGCTGGATCCGGGTCGCGGGTCAGCGCGGCCAGGATCTCGGTGAAGGGAAGGTAGGGCAAGCCGAGTTCGCCGAGATCGACGCAGTGCCCGACCAGCAGGGTCAGATCCTCGCCGGCGGCCCAGTCACCGAGTTCGCGCAGGAGCCGGGTCTTGCCGACTCCGGCATCACCGGCCAGCAGAAGCGTCGAGGGCTCGCCCGCACGTGCGCTGCCGACCGCCGCACACAACCCCTCGAACTCCCGGGCGCGACCCAGCAATGGGATCTGGGAGTTCGTACGGGCCACAGGGAACATCGTGGCACGGGGTTGCGACAGCATTTGTTGGCTCATCAGGTCCCTGGAAGCCCGGGTGATGGCCAAGGATGCGTACGCGGCTGGTACGTACCCGGCAGTGGGTACGGGACTGGCTGCAACACCGGTCAGTGCGCCGGTCGGCCGGTACCGATCCGGCCGGTGGCGTTGCGTACGCCGATCGCGCGGGCTGCGCGGCGGGCGCGACCACGCCGCACCCGCCGGGTGCCACCTGCGGCTGCGACGATGCGCTCGTGCCGGTAGGCGATCTCGGCGCTGAGGGCCGGTCCGAAGCTGAAGTTGTCCGTCATGGCTACTCCTTCGTGGAACATCCCGCCGGTCTGGCGGTGACAGGAACCACGATGCGTCTGAGCGCCCCCACTCGGCATTGGCACACCAAGCAGTCCTGGGCCGGATCCGACGGCCGACTGGACTAAGGCAGGTCTGATCGCGGCTAAGGTCCCTTAGGCCGGCCCGCCGTCGGGTCGGGTGGCCGCGGCGGCGTCGGTCACCCAGCCGAGCGCGGTGGGAACGAGTGCGGCTTGCTCAAGGGTCAGGCAGTCGCAGTCGAGGGCGTCGGTGAGCAGGAGTCGCATGGCGGACAGGGTCTGCATCCGTTCGTCGATCTCGGTGAGCTTGGCCTCGAACATGGCTTTCCAGGCGGCGGCTGCTGATGTGGTGGCGTCGACCGCGTCGAGCAGGACCGCAACCTCGTCGAGGGTGAAGCCGGTGCGTTTGGCGAGTTCTATCACCGCCAGTCGGGAGAGGGCACCGGCGTCATAGCGCTGCCAGCCGCGGTTGGCGTTGCGTGCCGGGAGCAGTCCGCGGCGTTGGTAGTACCGGATCGCGGAGATGCTCAGTCCGCTGCGCTTCGCGAGGTCACCGATCGTCATGCCGTCCACGCCCTCCCGCCAACCTTGACATGAAGTCAGGTTCACATCCTAGCGTCCGCGGCGACATCCGAGACGAGGCTGCGGAAACGGGCGACTGTGATGACGAGAACGACCAACCCCCGGGCTCCCCAGGCACCATCCGCCAACCGCCGCGGACCGCGGCGTGACCGGCTGATCGTGCTGGTGTGGCTGGCGGTACTTCTCGGTGGTGGCGCAGCCGGCGCGGTCGTGTTCGATCGGTTGTCCACCGCGCTGGACCCCGCCGCTGCCAGCGAATCGATGCAGGTCCGTAGCACCCTCGAGGCCGCCACCGGTCAGGCGGACACGATCATTGCGCTGGTCACCAGCGCCCCAGCCCGAAAAGTCGAGAACTCCGCCAGCCAGCTGCGGGCGCTCCCGGGAGTCCACAGCGTGCGAGGTTTCGCGGAAGGTCAATTGTCGCCGCCGGACGGCGGCGGCACCGTACTCGCGGTGACCCTGCGTGCTGGACAGGGGGACAACCGGGAGGACGCGACGATCGACGGCGTCGCCGCAGCCTTCGACGCGTACCCGGCCGGTCAGGTTCTGCTCGGCGGCTATCCGATCATCGACCGGGAACTCGGCGAGACCGCCGAGGCCGATCTAGCCCTCGCCGAAGCCATCGCTGTGCCCATCGTGCTGCTCCTGCTCGGGGTTGCGGTGCGCAGCCTGCTCGGTTCTGTCATCGGGCTGACTCTGGTACTGACCACCGTCACCGGCGCATTCGCCGTCCTGCTCGCGCTGAGCGCCATCACGACGGTGTCGACGTTCGCGATCAACGTGGTGACCATGTTCGGCATCGGCCTTGCCGTGGATTACGGGCTGCTGCTCATCACGCGGTTCCGCCGAGAACGCGCCGGCACCGACAGGATCGAGGACGCGGTTGCAGCCACCCTGCAAACCGCGGGTCGGACAGTCGTGTTCTCCGGGGTGACGGTCGCAGTCGCCCTCGCCGGACTGCTGGTTTTCGCCGAGCCCATTGTCAAGTCCATGGCCTACGGCGGAATCGGCGCGGTCGCCGTTGCCGTCGCCGCCTCTGTCACGCTGATGCCGGTCCTGCTGCGTCGTCTCGGACATCGCATCCCGCCCATCTCGGCGGAGGCCGACGGGGACACCGGACGAGGGTTCGGCCGCCTGGCCAGACTGGTCCAGCGTCGCCCGATCACGGTCGCCATAACGATGTTCGCGGTGCTCGCCGGACTGGCGCTGCCGCTGGCGGGGCTCCGCCTGGAGGGGTTGGACGCACGCGCCCTACCAGCCAGCTCCACCGCCCGGCAGCACACCGAAGCGCTCGAGCAGCGGCTGCCTGGATTGGCTCGTACCCCGATCACCGTGCTCGCGCAGACCGCCCTGAACGATCCAGCCCTCGCCGGCTACGTCGAGCAACTGCGCAGCGTTCGCAACGTCGACACCGTCACCCCAAGACTGCCCGCGCCCGCTGCTGGACTCGCCGTCATCGACGTCACCGTGGCCGGACCATCGGCCGGACGTGATGCCATGGCCGTCGTCGACGACATCCGAAGCCTCCGCCCGGACTTCTCTACCCAAGTAGGTGGCCTCGCCGCCAGAGACCGCGACTTCATCGCCTCGCTGCTGGACCGGGCGCCGTACGCGGCCGCCGTCATCGTCCTGGCGACCTTTGTCATCCTGCTGCTGGTCACGGGCGGTGTCCTTGTCGCGGCCAAGGCCGTGCTGATGAACCTCGCCTCACTCGCGGCCAGCCTTGGCGCCCTGGTCTGGATCTTTCAGGAAGGGCACCTCGCGGGGGCGCTCGGCTTCACCGCAACCGGCGGCCTGGAACTGCTCATCGTGCTTCTCGCCGCAGTCTTCGCCTTCGGCCTGTCCACCGACTACGAGGTCTTCCTACTGTCGGCGATCATCGCCGCCCGCCGCGACGGAGCCGACACCGACACGGCTGTGGCCACCGGCATCACGCGCACCGGGTGGATCAT
>JALZIL010000129.1 GCA_030860305.1 Actinomycetota bacterium | reverse complement strand
CTCGCGAACTCGACCATCGCTCGACATCGAGCCGAGACCCTGCCCATCGGTTCCCGGCTCAGATCGAGCAGCTCCGGCCGACCCGCCAGAGCCGCCCTCGACTCGACCGCGTCATAGGAGCGCAACGAGACGTGCTCGGCGAGCAGTCGGGACACCGCCGCGACGTACAGGCTGTTGCCGGCGGTCTGGGCAAGCACCAAGTCGGCGTATCGCTCGTCCACCCGCCCGCCGGATATGGCGCTCAGATAGTCGGCGATCGCGTTTCGGTCCAGCCCTGACAGGTTGCGCTGCTCCACGCCGGGGCGGTCGAGCAGCGCGACCATCTCACCATGCTCGGTTTCGGCTCGAGGTCGGGCGGTGACCACCACGAGCGCCCTGGACCGGCCCAGTTCAGCGGCCAGGTGACCGAGCGCGGCGCCCGTCGCAGAGTCTGCCCAGTGCAGGTCCTCGAACACCACCAACAGTCCGTTCGCTTCAGCAGCGGCGACCACAGCATCGGCCAGCCATACGAACTGCGCGAACCGCGCAGCCGCCATGCCATCGGCGGAGCTGCCGAATCCGTCCGGGTCGACGGCGTAAGACGGCTCGTGCTCCCCCGGCAACTGGTCGATGACACGGCGCACGGGCCATAGCGGCGGCGCTCCGGAGTCGGCCGAGCACCGGCCCCATGCCGTGGGGATTCCGGCAGCGGCGGCAAGCTCTGCCAGCTCCTCGGCCAGCCGGGTCTTGCCGATGCCGGGCTCGCCGCGGAGCACGGCCATCCGGCCGCGCCCGGCCTGCGCCTCGGCCAACCAGCTGGCCAGCTCGCCGAGCTCGCGACCCCGTCCGACGAAGCGGAGGCCACCCGAGGCTGTGGCGGTCATAACAGGCAGTATCGGGCCAGCCGAGTGGAATCAGTACTGAGTATCCGTACTGGCACAGATGTCCGGACCGATGACGCGAAGCAAGGTGACCTTCACACCAACAAGGAGGTCACCATCATGCACATCAAGATCACCCCGCTCGATGCCCGTCCCGAAGACGCAGTGTCGGAGTTGGAGGCTCAGCCGGGACTGGTCTCGGCCTACGTCATGCGGCCGATGGACCAGCAACAGCCGGTCCTCGTGTCCGTATGGGAGACCGCCGGGTACGCGGGCCGCTCATCCATCGCATCCGGCGGCCAGGAGTTCGCCAACGGCGAATTCGTTGGCTCGGACAGCGCGGACGAGCCCCCGGCGTATGGGCAGATCGTCTACTTCGACGGGCCGCGGCCGCAGAGCGAGGCAGACGCGATCGACCGGGCGAACCGGGACCGGATCGGTCCGGCTGTGCGGAGCATCCCGGGCAATCTGGGGGCTTTCGTCGGCCGCAACCCCGACGGGTCCTTCGTCGTCGTCGCGCTGACGGCCTCGCTGCAGGCCATCGAGGACTCACAGCGGGCGATCATGTCGACCGATCTGCTGCCGGGCGAGGACCCCGCCGACCTGGCCGGCCCTGACCGCATGCACCTGGCCTGGGTGCTGGCCGCCTCCTCCCGTACTGCACCACTCCCTGCCTGACCCCTGTTCCCCCATTTCTCAACGAAGGAGTTTCGTGATGCCCCCTTTTTCTGGATCTTCTGCCGCCGTCCTGCAGCACGCAGTCGGTACCTGGACCTTGGCGGGTCCGACCGTGGCGGGATTCAACGTTGGCAACCTCGGCAAGCGCGTGCGCGGCACGATTCCCGTGTCGTCGGCGCACTTCGAGATCCGCGAGGACGGCAGCGTGCGTGATGTGCACGCCGTTCTGGACATTGCCTCGATCGACACCGGGCACGCCAAACGCGATTCCGACCTCCGCAAGCCAGGTCTGCTCGATCTGAACAACCACCCACAGATGACCTTTGACGCCGCTGAGGTTGTCGCGCTGAAAGACGGGTGGACGGTCAACGGTCTGTTGACGGTCAAGGGCACGACCCGGGAGATCACCCTCGACGTAACCGTCGAGCAGCCCTCGGAGGGCACGGCTCGGGTCCGGATGAACGGTCGGCTGGACCGCCGGCACTACGGCATCAAGGCGCCTCGGTTCCTGATCGGGGCACTGGTCGACCTGCAGATCGAAGCGGTGTTCGGTCGGTAGGTGGTCCTAGGCTCCAGTTGTGAAAGACAACGAAGCGAGCGAGCGCGTCGGCGCCGTCGAGATGGTCCTGGGGAGACCCTCGGCGGCGCTGTCGCCCTATGTCGATCGCTACGTGGGTTACCGCCAGGACCGGCTGGCCAGCGGGACGCATCAGGGACTTCCGTCGCGATCGATGACGTTGGTCATCAGCCTTGCCGACCCGATCCGAATGCTGTCCATGCCGGATCCCACGGCCGCTGCGCAGGAATTCACCGGACTGATCGGAGGTCTGCATGCCGGGCCGGTGAGGATCGCCGCGGACCGGTTCCAGTTCGGCATCCACGTCGAGCTGTCCCCCTGGGCGGCCGGGGTCCTGCTTGGCCACCCAGCCGGTGTACTGGCAAGCGGGGTCTACGACGTAGCGGACGTCCTCGGCGGGCGGGGGATCGAACTGATCGAACGGGTCCGAGCGGCCCCAGATTGGGCATCGAGGTTCGCGGCACTGGACCGCGCCCTCGGCGCACCCTCCGATCGGGTCTGGACTCCGGCACCCGAAGTTGCCCAAGCCTGGACCACGCTGGTCCGCACCGGTGGGCGGATCCCGGTCGATCAGCTGGCCCGGCGCGTGGGCTGGAGCCGACGTCACATGGGGGAGCGTTTCCGTCGGGAGCTGGGCCTTGCGCCGAAGGCGGCCGGTCGGGTGATCCGTTTCCAGCGTTCGCATCGCGCGTTGACCCGGCCGGCTCGAGCCGGGCTGGCCCAGATCGCCGCGGACTGCGGGTATGCCGACCAGGCCCACATGACGCGCGAGTGGCGCGACCTGGCGGGCCAGACCCCAACCGCGTGGATGGCGGCCGAGCTCCCGTTCGTACAAGACGCGGTGGACGAACCGGCGACATTCTCTGCACATGGCTGACGAACAAGCACAGAAATTCATCTGGCCGTGCCTGAACTACACCGACGCCCGTACCGCGATGCGGTATCTCGTCGACGTCCTGGGGTTCGAGGAGACGGCGCTGTATACGGCCGAGTCCGGGGACGTGGTTACCCATGCCGAGGCCCGCTGGCCAGAGGGCGGTGGGGTCATGTTCGGCTCCGCCGGTCGCGAGGACAGCGAGTTCTCGACCAAGGCGGTCGGCGCGAGCTCGGTGTACGTGATCACCGACGATCCGGATTCGGTGTACGAGCGGGCGATCTCCGGGGGTGCCGAGATCACGCGGGAGATGGAAGAGGCGGACTACGGGTCGCGTGGGTTCACCGTCCGCGACCCGGAAGGGAATCTGTTCAGCTTCGGTACCTACAAGGGCGAGTGAGACCCTTGGCGGGTGAGCACCCCCGCTGAATCAGCACCGCCAGACAGCGCAGTTCCCTTTCCGTCGGCCGTCACTGAACCCGCTGAGGGAACCGAAACAGGGTCGCTGGGCGGAGCCAGTTGGCTCGGCCGGCGCTTCGACGTCGCGGTCGGGCCGGTGGCTCACGGCGGGCACTGCGTGGCCCGACACGAAGGGCGGGTCGTGTTCGTGCGGCATGCCCTCCCGGGGGAGCAGGTCACCGTCCAGGTGACCGAGGACCGCCACGCCGGGTACTGCCGCGCCGATGCGGTTGAGATCCACCAGGCTGCCCCCGGACGCGTGCCGGCGCCCTGTCCAGTCGCCGGCCCGGGCAAGTGTGGTGGCTGCGACTGGCAACACGTCGACCATCAGGCCCAGCGGGTGCTCAAAGCCGACGTCCTACGCGAGCAGTTGCTGAGGCTGGGGGGGCTGGACGAGTCCGAACTGCCGGTCGATCTGGCGGTCGAGGAGGTGCCCGGCGGCACCCTGCGCTGGCGCACTCGGGGTGGCTTCGCGGTGGACCGCCGTGGCCGGATCGGGATGCATCCACACCGTTCGCACCGGGTCCTGCCGATCGCAGACTGCCCGATCACCACGGTGCCGGCGCTGGACAGCCGGGTCCTGAACCGGCGCTGGCCAGGCGCCGGCGGCATCGAAGTCGCAGCCGACTCCTATGGCCGTACCGTCGTGCGTCAACTCGACCGGCAAGGGCGGGTCCGGTCCAGCGGTGGAGCCAAGAAACTCCGCGAGCAGGCAGCCGGCCGTGCCTGGCAGGTCAGCAGTGGCGGGTTCTGGCAGGTCCACCCGGCCGCCGCCGACGTCCTGGTCGCGGCAGTCCGCGCTGCCGCGGCCGCACGACCGGGGGAGCGGGTCCTCGATCTCTATGCCGGAGTCGGGCTGTTCGGTGGCGTTCTCGCCGAGGATGTCGGTCCCAACGGGTCGGTGCTCTGCATCGAGTCCAGCAGCACCGCGGTGGCCGACGCCGAGGTCAACCTCGCCTCGACGTCGTGGGCGAGTACGCGAGTCGGGCACGTGGACGCGGACCTGATCCAAGGCGAGGTTGACCGGGACCGACCAGACGTGATCGTGCTCGACCCGCCGCGCGCCGGTGCCGGACGTGCGGTGTGCCAATCGTTGGCTGACTCCGGCGCCCGCCTGGTGTACGTGGCCTGCGACCCAGCGGCCCTGGCCCGTGATGTCGCGACGCTACGGGCGGCCGGCTTGCGGCTGGCCGACCTGCGGGCCTTCGATCTCTTCCCGATGACCCATCACATGGAAGCGGTCGCGTTGCTGCTCCCATAGCGGGAGTAGTTGCGGCTCAATCACTCTCGCATGTCCGTCCGTGTCGGATACGTCCGGGTCTGACGGGCGGGTTGACGCACGTTTGACGCACGCCCATCACAGGGTGACCCACGAATGACGCACGGATCCGGGACCTTAGCTAGCTGGACGTGGTGACGACCGCTTACCCTCGGTACACCTAATGGGAGGAAATTCATGAGAAGGACGGTTTCCTGCGTCCTGGCCATCTGGCTGCTCACAGCTTGCGGAGCGAACGACGCTGACAGCGCGAACACGCTGACCCTTCCACCGACGACAACAGGGCCGCCCACGTTATCCGACGCTCCCACGTCCTCCGATGACGCGGCGGCACCGTCACGCAACGAGCGCAACAACATCGTCAAACAGTTCGGGGAGCTAGCCCGGATCGTCAACGAAAGCAGTGGCGCAGATACGTTGTCGTTCACAGTTGACTCGATCGAGGTCGACCCTCCGTGCTCCGACAATTCTCTGCCACCGGAGAACGGGCATTTCCTCGTGCTGAACATGCGGGTCACCACTGGGTCAGACTTGTCCAGCGTTGGTGGCACCTTCTTTCTCACCGCTGGCGATTGGCGCGTAGTCGGCGCTGACGGCATCACCGAGACAGGTCTGGCAACGGGGCCCGCATACGGCTGCATTGAGCAGTCAGAGCGCATCAGCGACGTCCCGTTGGGGGCGGGCCAACAGTTTGTCGGCAAGATCGTGCTCGATAGCAAGAATCCCTCGGGTGCGGCCATCTATGCGCCCCCTTACGTCCCTGGCGGCTGGGAGTGGGTCTTCTAGCTGGCCTTAGCGCGTCGGGCTGTGCTTCGCTTCCGCTGCTTCTCCCACTGCTATCGGCCCAGAGTCGCCTCGGTCAGTTGCTGGGGGTGGTCACATCGTTGCCGGTCTCCTGGGAGGCCTCCAGCCGGCGAAGGAACTCGGTGCGACGAATTCTCCTGAGTCGATTACTTCTGCCCCGGACAGATCAAGTTCTGCGGGACCCATCGCTCGGGCGTGTGCACAGTCGAAAACGCCTGATATGCGACCTGAGATCCGCACAACTGCGGGTCGTTCAGAGTCTTCTCCGGCCCCGGCATGGATCCGAAAAGCACGGCTCTACCAGAGAAAAGTTGCCTCATCGAAGATTGTTAAGGCATTAGAGAACTTTGCTGTGCTGAAGTCTGTGTGGTCGCCGGAGAACGTCGTCTGACCGAAGTATGGGTAGTCGCCTGTGAAGTCCGCCGCACGGAAGGACGTGCGCGCGCCAGAGAACACCGTCCACTCGAAATTCGTGCGCTCCGCAGCGAACGTCGCGCCAATGAAGTCCGCGTGCTCGCCAGAAAATACCGCCTCGTAGAAGCCTGTCTCGCCGGAGAACCTTGCTTTTCCAAAGGATGTCACCTTGCCAGCGAACGTTGCGCCGCCGAAGTTCGTGCGACCAGAGAACGCCGCCTCATTGAAGTGCTTGGCACGGCTAGCGAACTTCGCATCACCGAAGTCAGTGCGCTCCGCAGAGAACGCCGTCCCAGAGAAGTCCGTGGAGTCGCCCCCGAAAGTGGCCCCTTCGAACGACGTAAGCTTGCCGGTGAACGTGGCCTCGCCGAAGTCTGTGCGCTGTCCGGAGAACGTTGCACCATTCAGCCTGAGGTTCGTTAGTTGAGCCCCGCGAAGGTCAAAGTCGTTCTCCGACCAGCTGACGCTTGCCGTCGCCTGCAAGTGCGTAGCCATGCTGCCCGCGATGGCGGAGCGGACCTCGTCGTCGCTCTTCATCCGTGCCATACGTAGGTAGGCGCACAGAACGTCGATGCAGGTCTGGCGCTGTGCTGGGACGTCCTGGCCCAGTCGTCGGCTAGCTGGGCCATCGCATAGACCCCGGCAAGTCGGACCGCTGCCCGGTCATGTCCTAGCTGCGCGGCGGCCTCGCTGTACCGGGCGCGAAATTCCCGGGGGTCTGCGCGCGCATTCGCGTTGTCAACTTCAACGCGTCTGGTCTCTTCCTTCCTGCGTTCGAGGTCGAGGCCGTCGAGGTCGTCGTCTCGCTTATCCCGGTCATCGTGTCGCTGCTGCTCGAGCGTTCGCTGGCGCCGGTAGGCGATGTATCCCGCGGGTGCGGCTCCCAAGGCGCCGAGGGCCAGGACGGCGTTGCGGCCAACCATTTCGAACCAGTCATCAGGGTCCGGCCGGCCCGTGAGCAACCACACAACGAAGCTGAGCGCCGCGAAAATGAGGGTGCCTACCACGGTCGCCACGAACACGTGCCTAAAACTGATGTTCGCGGTCGCGTCGCGATCCGGGCGTTCGGATGGGGGAACGGTCACGGCCAGATCATCCGGCACCGCCGAACCCGCCGGCGAGTGATTCGGTTGGACTCATGGATAAGCGTCGGGCTGTGCTTCGCTGCCGCTCCTTCCCTGGCTCCCAATGGTGGGCCTGACGGGCGCCCTGTCGGCGCCAGGAGGCCCCGCCGGGCCAGGACCGCCGGCGGAACCGGGCGCGCCGGCCGTTCCCGGTGCGCCCTTCGACCCCGCCGTTCCATCCGAGCCAGGCAACCCCGCTGGGTCCGGAAGGTCCGACAGCCCCGTCCTGACCCGCCTTCCCGCTTTCACCAGGAGGCCCCGGGAATCCCTGCGGTCCGCCCGCCCCAGGTTGTCCGGGTTCCCCAACGGCGCGGCAGTTTGAGGCGGGTTATCCGCTGTGACACAACGGGATTGATTGCGCCCGGTGCGGGGAAGTGTTTCCGATGACGCATCACCTCGAGGCGGTCGCGCTCCTGCACGCGGGCTGATCCTCAGTCAGTCGCGGCAATGTGCCGGAGGTCGCCGGCGACCATCGTTGCCATGCACCGGCCTGCGCCATGGGCCACGATCGCCGCATACGGGTCGTCGCCACTTACGTCGAGAATCGCGAGATCGGCACGGGCACCCGGTTCGAGCCGACCGATGTCATTGCGGCCCACAGCGGTTGCGCCGCCGAGGGTCATGGCCTCGACCAACCAGCGGTCCAACCCATCCTCGGCCGAGCCCTGGGACACGGCCAGGGCGCGTACCGCCCGTACTTCGTCGAGCAGATCAAGCGAAGGCGAGGAACTCAGCGAGTCCGTACCGATGCCCACCGGGTTGCCCTCCGCTCGGTAGGCCGCAACAGGTGCCTGGCCGCAGTCCAACCGTTGGTTGGATCGCGGGCACAGGGCCACCGCAGTACCCCGGTCCCGGAGCAGGGCCCGGTCCGCGGCATCGGCGTGCACGCCGTGGGCGATGTGTGAATCCGCACCAAGAAGTCGGACGCTGTCCAGCTCGGCGATCGGCGTACGACCGGAGCCGCCGTCCAGCAGGGCGAGTCCCAGTCCGCCGATCGTCGCCCAGTCGGCGAACATTCCGGTGCCGGCGGCGACAAAGGCCACCTCGTCGGACTGCTCGGCACCGTGCGGATGCAGCCGAATGCCACGGGCTCTGGCGATGTTACCGAGGTCGGCCAGTACGGAGGTGTCCAGGGTGTACGGCGAGTGCGGGCTGATTCCGATTCCGGATGGTGGCGCAGCGTCCAGGGTGGCGAGGAAGTCCGGCCGGATCCCCACCCAACGCGGTCCGTCGGCCAGGACCACCTCGAAATAGGACACCCCGGCCAACCCCGCGTCGTACTGGGCCGCCAGGGCCGACGCTCCGGTGACGACGTCAGCGGCCGCCGTCGTACCCGTGGCCAGCATCAAAGCTATGCCCTGCTCAGCCGAGGCCTGCCACTGTTCGGGCGTTGTTGCGGCGATGATCGGCGGCATGTCCTGGATCCACTCCGGAAAGGGCTTGCCGTTGTCGTACAGGTGGGCGGCATGGCAGTAGTTCAGGTGCGTGTGGGCGTTGATCAGACCCGGCATCAGGACACCGTCCCAATGGGTATGGCTGGCCCCGGGGAATCTCCCGCCCAGCTCCGCTCGAGCGCCCACGCCCAGGATGTGCCCGTCCTGAACGGCGACGGCCCCGTTGAGAATCGGGGGCGCCGTGATCGGAAGTACGACGGTGGCGGTGTGAATCGCGATCGGAGACGTCACCTGGTGGACGTTAACCGGTCGCCGGCCCGCGCTCAGGAGCGATCGGATCCGTGCGGAGCCAGGAACCGGCCGACGAGGTCACGACGGCTCCGGACCCCGACCTTGTCGAACACGGCCTTCAGGTGGTCCTGAACGGTGTGCGGCGAGATGCAGAGGGTGTCCACAATCATTCGAGTAGACGCTCCCCGCAGAACCAGGTGAGCCACCTCTGCCTCGCGCGTAGTGAGCCCGTGAGCGGACAGCAGGAGCGGAATCACCATCGCTGACTCAGCGACCTCGACGATGACCGCGATCCGCGCCTCGCCGGAGGGTCCCTGCAGCCGTGATGCGTGGACATCGAGCCACGGACCGGTCACGGCACGAACCCTGGAGCTGGGGAGTAGGTGCGGCTCAGCAGTTCCGCGCTCCAGCGCCGAGAGCGCGGCCGCGACGGCGTAGACGGCAATCGGCATCTCAGTGCCGCTGCCGGCATCGGCGACCAGCGAGAGCAGGTGCTCGGCTTGCGGTGTGATCGCGACCAGGCTCAGGTCATCCGCGAGCAGAACGACACCGGGACCGAGGGTTTCGCTGGCGGCCGTGGCCCCTCGCCGCAAGACCGTCTTGCGCAGCGCATCGGCGATGTGTGGACCCAACCGCGTGAGCAATGCGGCCTCCGAGTGCGTGAACCCGAGCTCGTGATCCTCGCGATGCAGGCACAGGTAACCCCAGCACTCACCGCCGACGGTCAGGGCAGCGCGAAGCTCATCTCCCAGACCCAGTTGGCTCATGATGTCGCGATAGCGCAGGCTGGACGCGCGATCGTGGTGAGTCGCAGCATCGAGCGAGGCGACGTGTGTGGACGAGGTCGCCAACGACGCGAACTTGTTGACATCGGCGGTGGCGAACTCGTTGTCGAGGAACAGTGATGTCACCGCGGCCAGCGGCTCCTCGGCGTACGCGCCGGTGAACAGCAGCGTCGAGGGGTCTGCTGTGGCAAAGAACGCGGCATCCACCGACAGCATCCGGCGTAACGAGCGCAGCACCTCGTGTTGCAACGTGGCTAGGTCGGAGGTTGTGTGGCACAGGCGGATCAGGTCCTGCTCTGCCTGAGCTGTCACGGCTTTCCTTGACACGTCCACAGTGTCCTGCCGCCAGTGAAGCCGGGAAACCCCAAATAGCTGGGATGGCCTCGGTACGAATCCGAGGCAACCATCGGCGCATGACAACTGATCGCGCCACCCTCAACAAGCAACTCGTCGAAGACTTCATCCGCGAACTGTTCACCGAAGGGGATCTCGGTGCCGTCGACCGGTACCTGGATCCGGCCTTCGTCAATCACGACCCACCGTTCCCAGGCGCCCCGGACGGTCCCGAGGGAATGCGCCAGGCCGCCGCGATGTTCCGACAGGCCGTACCGGACTGGCACAGCAACGTGGAGCAACTCGTTGCCGAGTCTGACCTAGTGGTCGAGCGGTTCACGGCCCGCGGCACGCACCGCGGTGCCCTGATGGGTGCGCAGCCGACCGGCCGTGAGATCGCGCTCGCTGGCGTCAACATCTTCCGGATCGACGGAGACCGGATCGTCGAGCGCTGGGGCCGGCTGGACGAGTTGGGACTGCTTCGCCAGCTCGGTCTCCTGCCCGCTTGATCGCAGGCCACAATCTCAGGTATGACCAACCGGGACCTGCCGCCGAACTGGCCGCAGGCCGTCTGGGCGCCAGGCACGCCGGACTGGGAGGCCAGCGCCACCAAATGGCTGCTCGAGCAGGTGCCACCGGAATACCGGCGGTACGACGTACTTCGCCGGTATCCGGTCCTGCTCGCCCGCTTCGCCGCCGATCACGCGACGGCCGCGCTGGAGGCGGCCCGTACCGGCTGGCGGTCGCTGCGGGTCGATCTGGGCAACCAACTGCCCGCTGAGGCACTGGATGCAGCTACGGATGCCTACGAGCGGGAGGGGTCCCGCATCGCGGCGGTCGCCGGTTCCATCGAGGTGGTCTCGGCCGCACTTCGCGGGGAACGCTGGGTTCCTCGGTTGTGACCGGCGCCTCAGCGAGCACGCACCAGAACGCCCGAACCGTCGACCGGTCGCGGCTACACTCAGGACTTCGCGGACCACCGGCCGTAGGCCGGGCCACCGGCCGCAGGGGAACGAAGCGAGGATGAGCAGGGGGCGAGGCACGTCGTGCCGCTGTTGCCGACGATCACCAGCCCGGCCGATCTCAGGGCCCTTGCCCCCGAGCAGTTGCCGGTATTGGCCACGGAGATCCGCGACTTCCTGGTCCGCAGCTGTGCCCGCACCGGCGGTCATCTCGGACCGAATCTTGGGGCCGTCGAGCTCACCATTGCGCTGCACCGTGTGTTCGACTCCCCGCGCGAGCCGATCATCTTCGACACCGGTCATCAGTCCTACGTACACAAGATCCTTACCGGCCGCCAGGCCGGCTTCGAGCGGCTCAAGGTCACCGGCGGCCTGTCCGGCTACCCCTCCCGCGCGGAGTCCGAGCACGACTGGGTCGAGAACTCGCATGCCTCCACCGCGCTGTCCTACGCCGACGGGATGGCCAAGGCCTTCGCCGTACGGGGGGACAGCCGGCCAGTCGTCGCAGTGGTCGGAGACGGCGCGCTGACCGGAGGCATGTCCTGGGAGGCGCTGAACAACATCGCCGTTGCCAAGGACCGGCCAGTGATCATCGTGGTCAACGACAACGGCCGCTCGTATTCACCGACGATCGGCGGACTGGCCGACCGGCTGGCCTCGTTGCGTCTGCGCCCCGGCTACGAGGACATGCTCGAGGGGATCAAGAAGTCGCTCGGCCGTACGCCGATGGTGGGACCGGCCCTCTACGACGCCCTGCACGGCATGAAGAAGGGCATCAAGGACGTCATCGCCCCGCAGGGAATGTTCGAGGATCTCGGCCTGAAGTACGTCGGCGCCGTGGACGGCCACGACATCGAGGCCATCGAGTCGGCGCTGCGGCGGGCCCGGGACTTCGGCGCACCGGTGATCGTGCACTGCGTGACCACCAAGGGCTTCGGGTACGCCCCGGCGCAGGCTCATGAGGAGGACGCCTGGCACAGCACCGGTGCCTTCGACCCGGACAACGGGATGCTCACCCCTGCGGCCGGCCCCACCTGGACCGAGGTCTTCTCCGCCGAACTCGTACGGATCGGGGCTGCCCGCAGCGATGTTGTCGCGATCACGGCGGCGATGCTCTACCCGACCGGGCTGGCGCCCTTCTCGCAGGTATATCCGGAACGCACGTTCGACGTCGGCATCGCCGAGCAGCACGCCGTCACGTCGGCGGCCGGGATGGCGATGGGTGGTCTGCATCCGGTCGTCGCGATCTATGCCACGTTCCTCAACCGGGCCTTCGACCAGATGCTGCTGGATGTGGCACTGCACCGCCTTCCGGTCACCCTCGTTCTGGACCGGGCAGGCATCACCGGCGATGACGGGCCCTCGCACAACGGGATGTGGGACCTGTCGATCCTGGGTGTCGCCCCCGGATTGCGGGTCGCGGCCCCGCGGGACGAGCCGACCTTGCGTACCGCGTTGCGCGAGGCCGTTGCGCACGAAGACGGGCCGACGGCAGTGCGCTTCCCGAAGGGTGCGCTGGGTGCGGAGTTGCCGGCCTTGCGCACGGTGGACGGCACAGTGGACGTTCTCTTCGAGAACTACGGGGAGGATCCCGGCGTCGAGGTCCTCCTCGTTGCCGCCGGACCCTTGGCGGCGGCGGCGCTCGTGGCCGGAGCGTCCATCGCACAGGAGGGCTGGGTGACACGAGTCGTCTCGCCAACCTGGATCCGTCCGGTGCCACAGGCAGTCCTTGACCTCGCCCGTACGGCTGAACTCGTGGTGACCGTCGAGGACGGCGGCCTGTCCGGTGGCTTCGGAGACTGGGTGGCGCAGCGCCTGCGCGCGGACTCGAGGGATACCCCGGTGCTGACGCTGGGGCTGGCTCAGGAATTCCTGGACGTCGGAAAGCGCGCGGATCTGCTGGCCGCCGCAGGATTGGACGCCGATGGCATCGCGCGATCGGTGCGCGCCCGGATGGCTGCCCACCATGCGGTATTGAATGGTGAGGAAGCCGAGCACGACCCCGCTCCCTCGCGGGCCGGAAACGTCGTCGACCTTTCTCGAAACGAGACCCGCGGGACGGATCCGGCCGCGGGGTCAGCTTCGTCCTAGTCGACATGCGCGTCCTGCTCGTGGAAGACGAGAAACAGCTTGCCGACACCCTGGCCCGCGGCCTACGCCGGGAGGGAATGGCGGTCGATATTGCCTACGACGGCGTCGAGGGCCACGAGAAGTGGACCTACACCAACTACGACGTCGTGGTCCTCGACCGGGATCTGCCGGGCATGTCGGGCGATGAGGTGATGCGCCAGCTGGCCGGTTCGGGAACGCTCACCCGGGTCCTGATGCTGACAGCCAGTGGCAGTGTCCGGGACCGGGTCAACGGGCTGTCCCTGGGCGCGGATGACTACCTGTCCAAGCCGTTCGCGTTCGCCGAACTCGTGGCGCGGATTCGGGCGCTCGGACGCCGGGCCACACCGGCGGCCCCGCCGGTGTTGGCGGCCGCAGACCTGGTCCTCGACCCGGCCAAGCGGGTCGTTCGACGCGCCAACACCCCGATCGACTTGACTCGCAAGGAGTTCGGGGTGCTTGAGATGTTGTTGCGGGCAAAGGGCGGTGTGGTCTCCAGTGAGGAACTGCTGGAGAAGGTCTGGGACGAGCATGCTGATCCGTTCACCACGACCGTACGCGTCACGATCATGACGATGCGCCGCAAGTTGGGTGAGCCGGCCATCGTGGACACCGTGGTCGGTTCGGGCTACCGCATCGTCGCCGACCCCGTCTGAGCCCGCGCAGGGCAGGCTGTCGGGCATGCGAGTCTCACTGCGGTGGCGCCTCGCGCTGGCCTACGGCGCGCTGCTGACTGTGGCCGCAGCGATCCTGCTGGCCGTCGCCGTCATCGTCGCCGACCAGACCGTCGCCGCCACTCCCGGTCTGCCGCCCGACGCCGAGGTCGAGGTCGTGACCGCCGATGGGTCCACCGTGACCGTGTCGGCCGGCGCTGTCCAAGAGGCGCTGCGGGATCAGGCCCGCGATGCGATTCTGCGCACTGGCGGCCTGGCCTTCGGGTTCGTCGTCCTCGCCGGTGCAGCAGCGAGCTATCTGGTGGCCGGTCGGGTGTTGCGCCCGGTCAGCGACCTGACCGAGACCGCCCGACGACTTTCCACAGCCACGCTGCGGGAACGGATTGCCTATCGCGGACCACGTGACGAACTCGCCGAACTGGCCGACGCCTTCGACGAGATGGTCGGTCGTCTCGACTCCGCCTTCGCCGGCCAGCAACGCTTCGCCGCCAACGCCAGTCATGAGTTGCGTACGCCGTTGACGCTCATCCGCGCCGAAGTGGACGTGGCGTTGAGCGATCCGAACGCCACCGTCGAGGAATTGCGAACCTCCGCTGAGATCGTCCGCGAAGCGACGATCCGCGCGGATGCGCTCGTCGAGTCCTTGCTTGTGCTGGCCCGCAGTGAGGCCGAGGCGGAGAAGGGAGTCCTCACAACCCGGGAACCGGTCGATCTGGCCGCGCTCGTTCCGGGTGCTCTGGCCGCGGTCGGGGCGGAGACGACCGAGCGCGAGTTGCGTGTCGACTCGGTGCTCGATCCGGCCCGTACGGTCGGCGACCCCGAACTGCTGTCCCGACTGGTGGGCAACCTCGTGGAAAATGCGGTACGGCACAACTTCGACGGCGGGGACCTGGCCATTCGCAGTGGACACATCGACGGGATGGCCTGGATCACCGTGTCCAACACCGGCGCGAGCTTCGAGCAGTCCGAAGTCGGCGACCTGCTCGCCCCGTTCCGCCGCGGAGGGGCCGGCCGGTCGGGCGTGCGGGGGACGGGGCTCGGTCTGTCGATCGTGCGCGCCGTTGTGCTAGCCCACCATGGAGCTCTGGACTTGTGCGCCCTGGCCACCGGAGGTTTACAGGTGCGGGTCACCTTTCCGGTTGCGTGAAAGGGAAAGCTCGACCCGAGAGTCAGGCTCTTGCTGGGGACCATCCCTGTGAGAGGGAACCGATGATGAGCGCCAGCGACCGCAGCTTTTTAGGCATGGAACCCATTGTGCTGCAACATATCTGACGTCGGCAAGCGCGGCGTTGCCCACGGCAGCCGGCCGGCCGTGCGTCGTGATGGGGCGCGGGTTCGGGGCCACCCGTGATGCTGGGCTGCGGCCCTTTGCCGACCGGTTCGCGGCTGCCGGCGCCGATGTCCTGATGTTCGACTATCGCGGATTCGGCACCTCCGACGGCACACCTCGACAGGACGTTGCGCACTGGCGACACCGCGCGGACTACCACTCGGCGATCGCGTACGCGCGCGGCCTGCCGGATGTCGACCCGGATCGGATCGTCCTGTGGGGCATCTGGTACTCCGGCGGCCACGTACTCCCAGTCGCTGTCAGGGACGGCCGAGTCGCTGCGGTGATCTCGCAGGGGGCAGCGATGGACGGCCTGGCAGTGCTCCTTGAAATAGTGCGCTACGGCGGGGTGGGTCAGCTACTCGAGCTCACTGGACATTCCAACCGGGACCTGGCTCGTGCCGTGCGGCGACGCCCCCCGCACCTGGTCCCCATCGTCGGGCCTCCGGGGTCATTAGTGGCGATCACGGCCGAGGGCGCCGAGATCGGATACCAGGCGATCATGGGCCCGACGTTCCGCAACGAAATGTGCGCCCGCGGCATCATGTTCATCCCACTGAACCGCCCGGTGACCTCAGCCAGCAAGCTGCGCTGCCTACTGTTGGTCCGTGCTGGCTGAGCGGGACAACATCGCACCGACGAAGTCCGTACGAGCGGCTGCCAAGAAGGCCGGCCGCTTCGCCCAGATGCTGGTGCTTCCGTCCGGCCACTTCGACATCTACACCGGCGAGATGTTCGAGAAGTCGGTGGCGACCCGGGTGGACTTCCTGACCACCCACCTCGCGTCCGGGAGCACGGCTAGTTCGTACCCGCTGGGACGCTGGCGACGCCGACGGGGTGGAAGCGCTGCCCGGTGACCTTCTCGCTGATTCCCTCACGATCGAGGTACGGCGTGATCCCGCCGAGGTGGAATGGCCAGCCCGCGCCGAGCAGCAGGCACAGGTCGATGTCTTGAGCCTGCGCGACCACACCCTCGTCGAGCATCAGCCGGATCTCCTGGGCCATGGCCTCCAGCGCAGCACCCCGTACCTCGTCGACGGTCATCGGCGTGTCCGTCGCAGCGAATATCGCAGCCACCTCGGGGTCCACGTGCTGGCCTGACTCGTCCCAGACATAGACCCCCGCCTTACCCGCCGCGACCAGCTTGCGCAGGTTCTCGCTGACGCCGAAGCGATCCGGGAACGCGCCGTGCAGCGTCTCGCTGGTGTGCAGGGCCACCGCGGGGCCGACCAACTGCAACAAGATGAAGGGGCTCATCGGCAGACCCAGCGGCTCCAGCGCCCGGTCGGCAACCTCGATCGGGGTGCCCTGGTCGACAGCAGTGGTGACCGCGCCGAGGAAACGGGTCAGCAGCCGGTTGACCACGAAGGCCGGGGCGTCCTGGACCAGAACGCAGCTCTTCTTCAGCTCCTTGCCGACTGCGAATGCCGTTGCCAGAGTTCCGTCGTCGATCTGAGAGCCGCGAATGATCTCCAGCAGCGGCAGGACGGCCACCGGATTGAAGAAATGGAAGCCAACGACTCGCTCGGGACGTTCCAGATCGGCGGCCATTTCGGTGATGGACAGCGACGAGGTGTTCGTCGCAAGGATGCACTCCGGGCCCACCACGGCCTCGACCTCGGCGAAGACCCGCTTCTTGACGGCCAGATCCTCGAAAACCGCTTCGAGGACGAAGTCGGCGTCGGCGAAGGCGTCTTTGGCCAACGAGCCGGACACCAGCGACGTAAGCCGATTCGCCTTGTCGTTGCTCACTCGACCTTTCCCGAGCAGCTTGTCGATCTCGCCATGAACGTAGCCGACCCCGCGGTCTAGGCGCTCCTGGTCGAGGTCGTTGAGAACCACGGGCACCTCGAGGCGCCGGGCGAAGAGCAGCGCGAGCTGCCCAGCCATCAGCCCGGCACCGACGATGCCTACCTTTGTGACCGGCCGGGCCAGCCCCTTGTCCGGTACGCCGACCGGACGCTTCGCGCGTTTCTGCACCAGATCAAAGGAGTACAGCCCTGCACGCAGTTCGTCGGTCATCAACAGGTCCGCCAGCGCGTCGTCCTCGGCGGCCGTACCGGCCAGAAACTGCTCTCGTTCGATTCCGTTGCGGGCGTGTTCCAGCAGGTCCAGGGCACGGTACGGCGCGGGTGCCGCGCCATGGAACTTGGCCTCCACCAGTGCGCGGCCGCGATCCAGGGCCGCGGTCCACGCCTGGCCCCGGTCGATGTCCGGTCGGCTGATCGCTGTCGAACCGCTGAGAACGCTTGCGGCCCATTCGATCGAGCGTTCCAGGAAGTCTGCCGGCTCGAAGCTGACGTCGGCCATCCCGAGTTTGGCGGCTTGGCCAGCATTCAGCATTCGGTTCTGGTTGAGCGCGTTGTCCAGGATGACGGTGACGGCGCCGTCGGCCCCGATCAGGTTGGGCAGCAACTGGGTTCCGCCCCAGCCGGGCACGATCCCGAGAAAACACTCCGGCAGCGCGATCGCCGCAGCGCCGGTGGACAGCGTCCGATAGTGACAGTGCAGGGCCAGCTCGACCCCACCACCCATCGCCGCGCCGTTGATGAAGGCGAATGTCGGGATGGTCGAATCCTTGAACCGGCCGAACACCTCGTGGCCGAGGCGAGAAATCTGCAGCGCCTTGTTCCGGGTGTCGACCAGGCCGATCCCTGACAGGTCGGCGCCGACGGCGAAGATGATCGGCTTGCCGGTCACCGCGATCGCGGCCACGGTGGGCGAGTGGCCCTCGATGTCGTCGAAGGCTGCAGCGAGGTTGGCCAACCCCGCCGGACCGAATGTCGTCGGGCGGGTGTGGTCGAGGCCGTTGTCGACCGTGATCAGGGCGATCTCGCCGTCGAGTCCCGGGACGGCGAGGTAGCGCACGTACGCGGAGGTCACGACCTCGTCGGGATAGGCCACGGCCGCCTCGGCTTGCAACCTGGTGTTCGCGCTGGTCACGAGCGGTCTCCCAGGTTGGTGTCGTACGTGGGATTCTCCCAGATCACGCTGCCGCCCATGCCGATTCCGATACACATGGCGGTCAGGCCGTACCGAACGTCGGATCTTTCGGCGAACTGCCGGGCCAGCTGAGTCATCAGCCGGACTCCGGAGGAGGCCAGCGGGTGTCCGACGGCGATCGCCCCGCCCCACGGATTGACCCGCTCGTCGTCATCGGCGATGTCGAAGTGGTCGAGGAAGGCAAGGACCTGTACCGCGAAGGCTTCATTCAGCTCGAAGGCTCCGATGTCCTCGATGGACAGTCCGGTCTGGCGCAGCACCTTCTCGGTGGCCGGGACCGGGCCGATCCCCATCACCTCGGGCTCGACGCCGACGAAGCTGTATCCGACAAGGCGCATCGCGGCCGGGAGGTCGAGTTCTCGGGCCACATCCTCGGCCGCGATCAGGCACGCGGTCGCGCCATCGTTGAGCCCTGCGGCGTTTCCTGCGGTGATTCGCCCGTGCGGACGGAACGGTGTGTTGAGCGTGGACAGCCCCTCGACCGTGGTTTCCGCTCGTGGCGGCTCGTCGAGCGTGGCCAGCCCATAGCCGGAGGTTGTCGAACGGGTGGCCATGGTCACCAGGTCCTGGCCGATCCGGCCGTTGGCCGCAGCCTTCGCGTACCGCGCCTGGCTCGCCGCGGCGAAGGCGTCGGCGCGTTGCTTGGTGAGGTGCGGGTACCGGTCGTGCAGGTTCTCCGCCGTCTGGCCCATGACCAGAGCTGAGGGGTCGACCAGCTTCTCCGAGAGGAACCTGGGGTTCGGGTCGACACCTTCCCCCATCGGGTGATGGCCCATGTGCTCGACCCCACCGGCCACCGCGACGTCGTAGGCGCCGAAGGCGATGCCGCTGGCGGTCGTCGTCACGGCGGTCATCGCGCCGGCGCACATCCGGTCGATCGCGTACCCGGGGACGCTACGAGGGAGTCCGGCCAACAGCGCCGCGGTACGGCCGATGGTCAGGCCCTGGTCGCCGATCTGGGTGGTGGCCGCAATGGCGACCTCGTCCACCCGCTCGGGGGGAAGATTGGGATTGCGCCGCATCAACTCGCGGATGC
Organism: Actinomycetota bacterium; assembly: GCA_030860305.1. The sequence continues at coordinate 12,271 of JALZIL010000129.1, read as the reverse complement.
AGCGCACGACCAGGTCATCGGCGCGCGTCTCGGCATAGAGCCCCTTGGGACCGGCCTTTCCGAACGGAGTACGGACGCCGTCGACGAAGACGACCTCTCGAAGATTGCGGGGCATGCCGCGAGGGTAGCGCCGCGGGCGAGGTCATCGATGCGACGACAAAGAGAGCTATGACACGGTGAGCCTCGGGGTCGATCCCCTTCTGGGCGACGGATCCTCGCTAGTCCGTTCGCCGGCTCACTCACTCGGCGCGGGTTCGATGGGGGCGGTGTCCTCACGAGTCGCGACGGCGGGGGTGACGTCGACGGCCAACGCCTCGGCCAGAGGGTCAGCGATGAGACTCACCTGCCATGGTCTCGCCCCCCCGTCATGCAGGCGTTGAGCCACTGTGTCTGGGTTGAGGGGCGTCGGCGGTGTCCACGCCATGCGCCGCAGGAGGTCCGGGCTCAAGAGATTCTCGACCGGGATGTCGTGCGTAGCAACCAGGTGAGCCATCACCTGGCGGGCTGCCACCAGTCGTGCAGCTGCGGCCGGCTCTCGCTCAACCCAGCGGTTGGGAGGCGGCGGCCCGCTGCCGGGCAGGGTCAACGGCGGCAGGTCGCGGTCGGGGAGCGCGCGTGCCTGTTGCAGGGCGCCGTACCAGGTCGGAATCAGTTTTCGGTTCGCTCGCCCGCGGAAAACCGGCAGGCCCACCATCGCCTCCGGGCTGGCCGGGTCGGCAAGGACGCCGGCGATCATTGCCCTGTCGTGCAGGATCCGTCCCGGTGCGATGTCGCGGCGTCGGGCAACGTCGTCGCGCGCCGTCCACAGCGAGCGGAGGGCGGCGAGTTGGCGACGGCTGCGCAACGAATGCATGCCAGAGGTACGGCGCCAGGGGTCGACCCGCAGCGCAGGTGCCGGAGCGGCCAACAGGGCTGCGAACTCCTGCTCTGCCCAGGCGAGCTTGCCGGTTTCGACAAGCCGCTCGCGGACCTTGTCACGCAACTCGATCAGGACCTCGACGTCGAGGGCGGCATAGATGAGCCAGTCTCGCGGTAGGGGTCGGGTGCTCCAGTCCGCGGCCGAATGACCTTTCTCCAGTCGGAGCCCGAGCAGTTCCTCGACCAGGGCGCCGAGTCCGACGCGGGCGAACCCCGCCAGTCGGGCGCCGAGCTCGGTGTCGAACAGCAGCGCGGGCGCCAAGCCGATCTCGGCCAGGCAGACCAGGTCCTGACTCGCGGCGTGCAACACCCACTCCGAGTCACCGATGGCCCGCTGTATCGGACCGAGGTCTGGTCTGGCGATCGGGTCGATCAGGGCCGTACCCACACCCCGGCGGCGAATCTGGACGAGATAGGCGCGCTGCCCGTACCGATAGCCAGAGGCTCGCTCGGCATCCACGGCGACCGGACCGCTACCAGCAGCCAGTCGTGCGGCGTAGTCGATGACCTGCCGCGCCGTGGTCAGTGGCTTTGGTACGCCGTCTCGGGGTTCGGTCAGGGCGATCGCAGAGGACTCAGGCTCCGGCGGGTCGTCGACCTGCTCCACCGGATCGAGCGCATCGACCGGAGCTACCGGTTCGCGCGGTTCGCGCGGTGTGGATTGTTCGACCAACCCGACCAGGTCGCCGCGGGACACGACGGCGGAGGTCTGTGCCGTGCGGCCACGGTTCCTGCGACGCCGGGTCGGGCTCCCGTCGTCCTGTTCTGGCGCGGAGCTGTCCAGTGAGCTCACTGCGGCAGGGACCTGCCTGATTCGGCGTCGGTGAGCGGAGGGCTGATCAGCCGTACGCCGGGGGGTGGAAGGCCGGCTGCGCAGCCGAGAACGTCGAGCCAGGCATACAGATGTGGGGCGAGATCAAAGGTCAGGGCGGTCCAGGAGGCTCTGATCTCCACGTCGACGCTGCGTTGCGGTCCCGCGATGTCACCGAAACGGGTGGACACCGTGGAGGTGACCGTTCCACCCACGGCGGTGTGCACGGCGCCACGCGTGTCCAGCGCTTCGAGCAACCAGCTCCAGCCCACCTCGGGAAACAGCTCGTCGGAGGCCAACGCCGCATCGGTCTCGGCGGTGAGGAACCCGACGATCCGCAGCACTCCGTCCCACCCGGCCTGGCCGTCGGGATCGTGCAGCACGACCAACCGACCGGTGGCGATCTCCTTCCCGTCGACGCTGACCTCGGCACCCAGGGCGTGCGAGTACGGCGCCAACCTGGCCGGTCCCGCGATCTCGTCGAGAACGATCTCCAGACGTGGGCGCACCGTGCGTAGGCTGGAGATCGCATCGCTGAAGACCGCAGGAACGGGGCCCTGCGGCCTGGACCTTGCATCGCTCATCACCTCCGAGCGTAGGTCGGTCGCGTCAAGAGGCGACTCTCGACGCGCCGAACCGGCCCCAGGCAAGGCGATGCGTAGCTCCGTGACACTGCCGCGGCCGGCTGAAGGGTCTGCGAAGATCCCTGGCAATGTCCAACTCCGAGCCGACCAACACTGAGCCGACCAACACTGAGCCGACCAACAGCGAGCCGACAATCGACGATTCCGAAGGCGCACTCCTGACCGCCGCACGCGGGCGGCGCCCTGCGCATCTGCCGGTCTGGTTCATGCGCCAGGCTGGCCGCTCCCTTCCGGAGTACCGCGCACGACGCCAAGGCACCGCGATGCTGCAGGCCTGCCAGGATCCGGATCTGGTGACCGAGCTGACCCTGCAGCCGGTCACCCGACACGGAGTAGATGCCGCGATTCTGTTCTCCGACATCGTGGTCCCACTGGTGGTCGCGGGCATCGAGGTGGACATCGTGCCTGGCGTCGGGCCGGTCCTCGAGAAACCGGTGCGCTCACTCGTAGACGTCCGAGCGCTGCCTCGGCTCGATCCGGCAGGTCTCGACTTCCTTGACACCGCCGTACGTCGGCTCATCACCGAACTGGACAGCACCCCCCTGATCGGGTTCTCCGGCGCGCCGTTCACTCTCGCCGCCTATCTCATCGAGGGCGGTCCGTCCAAGGACCATGCGCTGACCAAGGCCTTCATGTACGGCCGGCCCGAGCTGTGGGACGAACTCCTCAGCACCCTTGCCGGGTACGCCAGTGTCTTCCTGAGGGTCCAGGCAGCGGCCGGTGCCAGGGTGTTGCAACTGTTCGACTCCTGGGCCGGAGCCCTGCCGGCCGCGGCTTACGAGCGCTACGTGCTGCCCTACAGCCGAAGGGTCTTCGCCTCCCTGGAGGATCTCGATGTGCCGCGGATCCACTTCGGTGTCGGCACCGGCGAGTTGCTCGGACTGATGGGTCAGGCCGGCGCGGAGATCATCGGAGTCGACTGGCGGGTGCCACTGGCTCAGGCCGTCAGCCGGATCGGACCCGGGCATCCAGTACAGGGAAACCTCGACCCGGCCATCCTGCTGGCTGACTGGGATGTGATCGAGGAAGCCGTACGTGAGGTTGTCGATCAAGGGCGGGCCGCACCCGGGCACATCTTCAATCTCGGCCATGGGGTCCTGCCGCAGACCGATCCGGAGGTCCTCACTCGGGTTGTCGACCTGGTGCACTCGCTGCCGTCTCACTGACCGCTTCACCGACGGTCTCGGGCACACTGCCTTCTCGACCCGGCATCCGGCCGTACGTCGCGGCGGCTGCGGCATGAGAGCGCCGACGCCGTACGACGAACCACAGCGGCAGGGCGAGCACGGCGAGCAACGCCAGCCAGGGAAGCAGTAACCCGAGCAGCGAGATCAGGCCGCGCCCGCTGTCGAGCAGGGCGTTCCAGCCGTCTCCGAGACTGGCCAGGAACCCGGTGTCGTCGGTGTCCGCGTCGCTGGAAGCGGTCAGCGCGACGCTGAGTGTGGCCAGACTGACCTGATCGGAGAGCTCTCGCTGCTGGGCCTGTAGTGATTCGAGCTCTGCCTGACGGGTGCTCAGTTCCGCCTCGATGGTGATCAGATCACTGACCGAGACCGCTTGGGCAGCAAGGGCCAACAGTCGATCCACGGAGTTACGCAAGCTCTCCACGCGGGCATCGACGTCTGCCACGGCCGTGCTCACGTCCTGCGCTGATACCGACCTGGACAGCTCTTCCCCGAGGTCGCTGATGGTCTCGAGCAGGTCGTCGAAGCGCTCCGGTGCGATGCGCACGACCAGGTCGGCGCTTCCGTCCTCGTCCTCGCCGTACCGTTGGTCGAGCCCGATGTTCCCGCCAGCGGCATCGACGACTGCGGTGATCCGGTTCGCGGCCGCGGTGACGTCGTCCACCTCGACGGAGAGGTCACCTGTCCGCACAATCTGCTCAGTAAGTGCGCCACCGGTCGGTGCGTTCTCCGGGAGATCACCGCCACCTCCGCCGACTGCCTCGTCCGGGGCCGACACGTCCTGATCCGGGGACTCGCCATAACCCGGAGCAGCGGCGCCTGAGGTGCCGCGGTCTTCCAGCCTGTTGCCGGAACAGCCGGTGATCGCGACCAGGCCGAGGGCCAGTCCGATGATGATCCGTATCCGAGTCGAGTGGATCGCGCGGAACCGTGTCACGGGTGTAGCCATGGGAACCCTCCGGGTCGTCTTGCAGGTGAAGACGCCGCTCAGCCCGGACAGGTTGCCGACGTGACCGATTCGTGACGCCGGCAAGACCGTGGGACGTTATGCGCATAAGGTCCGGAGATCGGGCTCGTCGCGGGACGTTGTGCGCATAACGGCGGTGGGGCCGAGGGAGGTTCGACCTGATGCGGCACGTCGTGGTCATCGGGGCCGGGATCACCGGCCTGGCCGCGGCGTTTGAGCACCGCCGTCGGCATCCCGGTGATCAGGTGAGCGTGCTGGAGGCCGCCGATCGAGTGGGCGGCAAACTGCACGCGATCGACTTCGCCGGGCACTGCTACGACGTGGGCGCCGAGATGGTCCTGGCCGTCGTACCCGATGGTCTAGACCTGATCGATGCGGTCGGCCTGACGGCGGACCTCGTCCATCCGCGCACCACGTCCGCCTCGATCGTCGTGAACGGGCGTCACCATCCGATCCCGACCGGGACTGTGCTCGGAGTTCCCGCGTCGGTCGACGACCTGGTCGGCAGCGAATTGTTCAGTCCGGCATCGCTGGACCGGATCCGCGCGGAGCCGGACGCACCCGGTCCAGCGCTGGCCGACGACGAATCGGTAGGCGGCTTTCTGCGGCCGCGTCTGGGAGACGAGCTGGTCGACCTGCTGATCGAACCACTTCTCGGCGGGGTCTATGCCGGCCGCGCGGATGAACTGTCGATCAAGGCCACGATGCCGGCGCTGGCCCAAGCCCTGCAACGCGAGCCGTCTGTGCTCCGAGCGGCCGCCTCGATCCGGCGGGATCCAGGTGCCGGGCCGACTTTCGCGACCCTCCGCGGCGGCCTGGCCGCTCTGGCCGCGGCGCTTGTCGACCGATCCGGCGCGGAGATCCGGCTAGGAACGACCGTTCGGGCGATCCACCGCACCCCGGCCGGCTACCGCCTCGACTGCGGCCCGGCGTCGGCAGCCGCATCCATCGAGGCCGAAGCGGTTCTGATCGCCGTGCCGCCTCCGAACGCAGCCCGGCTCCTCCGGCCGCTGGCCCCCGACGCGGCCAGCGCCCTGGCCGAGATCCCGATGGCCAGCATGGCCATCCTCACGCTGAGCTGGCCGGCAGGGCAGGCGTCCCTACCGATGGGCAGTGGACTGCTCGTGCCACCCACGGCCGGGGGTTTGGTCAAAGCTGTGACGATCTCGTCCAACAAGTGGGCACACCTGTCCGGGCAGGGTGTGCTCGTCCGCGCGTCGGTCGGCCGGATCGGCGAGGAGCGTGCTCTGCACCGTAGCGACTCAGACCTCCTGGCCGCCGCCGGACAGGAGGTCGCCGGGCTGTTGAACCTGAAGGGTTCGCCGACTGCGGGGTCGGTCACTCGGTGGGGCGGTGGACTGCCGCAGTACACCGTGGGGCATCTCGACCGGGTAGCAACGGTACGAGCCGACGTCAGTCAGGTCCCGGGCCTGGCCGTCGCCGGGGCGGCCTTCGACGGAGTCGGCGTCCCGGCGTGCATCCGCAGCGCGTACGCCGCAGTCGACGCTCTGGGTGACTGGGGCGGACCAGGACGGTCGTGAGGACGAACCGTACGGTGCAAGGCGTGGCTTCCGGGGCGGTCCTATTCGATCTCGACGGGACCCTGGTCGACTCGGCAGGCTGGCAGTCGCGACCTCCCAGCCGGAGTCACTTGCGCGTTTGAACGTCACGGACAACCGCCTGGCCGGCTACTCCGAGGTGATCAGCGGTGCCGACCACCCTGGCGGACGGACCGGAAAGGCGGCGGTGGTCGGCTCTGGCCTCGACCGGCTCGGACTTCTCGTGTCGAGCGGCGCGGGGAGGCGCCACCCTGAGTGCGGGCGCGCCTCGGCCGGACTTGTCGCCAATGATGGCCGGCTACCGGAGGCACGACGTACACGGTGCCGCCGCCCACGGCCTGGCCACCATCGGAGTGTCCTGGGGCTGCTCCGAGCCGGACGAACTCCTCACAGCTGGAGCGGTCGCGACCGTCGACACCCCGGAGAAACTCGGCGACGTGTTGTTGCGTGCGGACTAGTCCGCCGGGAAGCACCGTCGTTACGCCCGGGCTTCGATGATGGAGAAGGGCGTGGTGGTCGGAATGACGCGTAGCAGCTGCATCCCGGCGGTGGTCAATAACGCCTCGTACTCGCCGAGTGAGCGCTCCCGGCCACCGGTGAGTGCCAGCATCATGACGTCGAGCACCTTGGACCAGTGGGGTGCAGGTCCGTCCGGGAGAACCACTTCGAGCACGAGTACGGTCGCCCCGGATGGACGTCCGGCTTCGGCCACGGCTCGCAAGATGCGGTTCACGTCCTTGTCGCCCCAGTCGTGCAGGATATTCATCAGGATGTACGCGTCACAGACGGGAAGTCGGTCGACGAAGAAGTCCCCGGCGACGACCTCGAGCCGCGCCTCGGGTGTCACCTCGTCGGCGACCCGGGGCAGGTCGAACAGGACACCGGCGATATCCGGATAGCAGTCGAGGACGGACCGGATCAGATGTCCGCGACCACCTGCAACATCCGCGATGCGCTGGTACCGAGAAAAGTCGTAGGCCGCGAGGACGGCTGGAATGTCGTCCTGGGCCTTGGCCGTCATCGACTGTTGGAAGATGGCTTGCTGGTCGGGGTGGCCCTCGAGGTAGGCCCAGGCACCCTCGGGGTGGAGAGTGTGAATGCTCGGCTTCCCGGTACGGACCGCATGATCCAGGGCGGTGAACGATCCCCAGCCGAACGGCATGCCCATCATCCGGGCAAAGGCGCGCATCGACATGGGGTGGTCCGAGCGCAGCCATCGTGATGCCTCCGTGTGCTGCCAGCGGCCACTGTGGTCGCGGGCGAAGACGCCGTGCGACTCCAGGAGTCGAAGAAGGCGTTCTACCCCGTCTGCATCGACGGCAGTGCCGGCCGTCAGCTGGTCGATAGTCCGGGATTCCTCGTCGAGCAGGTCGGCTATGCCGAGTTCGGCAATCACGTGCAGGGCGCGGGCGGAGACGTGCGCACTGGAAAGCTGAAGCAGAGTCTCCGGCGGGGGCGATGTCGTCATGCCCGGACCGTACGAAGGAGGGTGCTGCAAGCGCATCGGCGGCGCTGCGTAGCTGTGCGGCGATGCACGCAGCCCCTACGTCCAGCAGCCGGCTCCATGCTGCGTAGGACTACGCAGTCGGCGGCATTTCAGCTGTGCCGCTGCGGCGCCAGCGGGCGGCTGCCTCGGTCCGGCCGCGCACACCCAGCTTCATGTAGGCGTTCAACAGGTGCCGTTCCACGGTTCGGACGCTGAGCACGAGGCGTTCGGCCACCTCCGCGTTCCGGTACCCCTCGACAACCAACTCCAGTACCTCTGCTTCCCGTCTCGATAGCTGAGCGGAGGCGCGCGTCCCGGAACCTGATGTGAAGGCGAGGATCCGCTCAGCAGGGTGTCCACGTCACCCACGCTGTGCACATGTGCCTCACCCTCCAACAGTTCCAGTCGGGCCCCCGGGATCGAACCTGCGATGCGACTCGCGGCTTCAGCGGATACGAGTGAGTCGCCTCGCCGGTGCAACACCAGGGTCGGGAGCGCAAGCCCGTCCAGGTTTGCGTACGCGTTGTCCTGGCCAACCGCGTCCTGCAGGGCGACCGTCATCTGTGGTGTGGCCGCGGCCTGTAACAGGTCAGCGAAGGCATCGACGTCACTCGAATTGCCTCCCTTGGTGGCAACCGCCGCGATCGATCTTGCCGCGACCGGCCAGTTCGCGAGCATCAGCCTCCGCAACGCTGCCCACGTCGGACCACCGGTCAGGCCCGATTCCCGCGCGCCGTAGAGAATCAGGTGCGACACCAGACGGGGGAACCGCCCAGTGAACGCGGCAGCGATCGGCCCCCCGTGCGAAGGCCCCAGCAACGCGAATCGACGCAGCCTGAGGTGATCGACTAGATCTGCCAGGACTTGGACGTCTGCGGCCGATGAGAAGTCTTTCCGCCCCCGATCCGAGAGTCCCGTCCCCCAACGGTCGTAGAGCACCACCGTGTGCTGGCTCTCCAGTTTCGCGTGAAAGCGCTCATGGCCGGACAGCCCGACCTGGGCCGCGAGGTGGGTGGTCCACGGCGGCACGATGACCAGGGGCGGACCGCTGCCTTTTACCGTGTAAGCGATCCGGGCACCGCATCCGGCTCGCGCGAAACGAACCTCTCCCATCACCTCCCGACTTTTCATCGGGCGATCCGAAGGGGGTAGGTCACGGTCGAGAATGTGCTAAGCGGTCGGCAGGACGTAACCCTGGAACTTCTCTCGGAGCGTGCGCTTGGAGAACTTGCCCACCGAGGTCTTGGGAACCTCGTCGACGAACACCACGTCGTCGGGCATCCACCACTTGGCGATCTTGCCTTCGAGAAAGCTGAGTATCTCCGCCTTGCTCACCTCCTCGCCCTCCTTCGCGACTACGCAAGCCAACGGGCGCTCGTCCCATCGGGGATGTGGAATCCCGATCACCGCGGCCTCGGCGACCTTGGGATGCGCCATGATCTCGTTCTCGAGCTCCACTGTGGAGATCCACTCACCTCCGGACTTCACGACATCCTTCGTACGGTCGACTATTCGGGCGTACCCGTGCTGGTCCATGGTGGCGACATCGCCGGTTCGCAACCAGCCGTCCTCGGTGAACGACTCCGGCGAGCGATCGTCGTTGTAGTAGCTCTTGGCCACCCAACCGCCGGCGGCCTGCAGTTCCCCCTGGGTCTTCCGGTCGGGCGGCACCGGCTCGAGGGTCACCGGGTCAACCACCCGGATCTCGGAGCCGAAGATCGGTCTTCCGATCGTGGCCCGCATGTCGGCTCTTTCGTCCTCGGTCGCATTCGCGAGGGTCGATTTGACGTGCGCGACGCTGATCACCGGCGAGGTCTCGGTCATACCCCAGGCCTGCAGGATCGGCATGCCGGTCTGCTCGCGGTAGGCCTCGGACAGCGCCCGCGGCACGGCCGAACCGCCGCACGGGATGGTCCGCAGCGCAGAGATGTCGCGGCCCTTCAGTTCGGGCAGCACGCCCATCCAGATCGTCGGGACCCCAGCGGCGATCGTGACCCGCTGGGACTCGATCAGGTTCGCCAAGGCCCTGGGGGACAGATCCGGGCCGGGCATGACCAGGTCAGCCCCGGCCGCGACACCGGCATGGGCCAGACCCCACGCGTTGGCGTGGAACATCGGGACGACCGGCATGATCCGGTCGGTCTCCCGGGCGCCGAGACCGTCGGCCATCAGCACACCCATGGTGTGCAGGTAGGTGGACCGGTGGCTGTAGACGACGCCCTTGGGGTTGCCGGTCGTACCACTCGTATAGCACATCGAGGCGGCCCGCCATTCGTCCTCGACGCGGAAGTCCACCGGCTGCTCGGCGACCAGAAGTGCCTCGTAGTCATGGATCTGAATGCCATTGGGGGCACTGTCGGGCACCTCACCCCGGCCATCGTCCATCACGACGACGTGCCGGACTGTGGCGAAGGTGCCCAGCAGTGGCCAGAGCAAGCCGGTCAGGGATCTGTCGACGAAGACGACCTCGTCCTCGGCGTGGTTGGCGATGTAGGTCAACTGCTCGGCGAAGAGCCGGATGTTGAGGGTGTGCAGGATGCGACCGGTGTTCGGGGCGGCGAAGTACAGCTCGAGGTGGTTGCCGGTGTTCCAGCCAAACGTGCCGACCCGACCGTCCGCCGAGATTCCGAGGGTGTTCAGGACCCCGCCGAGGCGGCGGGTGCGGTCGGCCCATTCGGCGTAACTGCGTTCCAGGATCCCGGTGGCGGTGGAGGTGATCACCGACTTGTCCGGGAACAGCTTCTCGGCCCGGTCGAAGATCGCGACGATGGTGAGTGGGTAGTCCTGCATCAAGCCCTGCATGCGAACTCCTTCTGAGACGCCAATCGATCTGCTGAGACTAGGTGCTGCGACCGTGAGGGAGAATGGACTACGTGACCGAAACCGAGAAGGCATCAGACCGGGGTCCCAGTCTCGTTCCTAGCCGCGGAAAGGCGGCCAAGGAGATCAACGCCAGGATCCGCTACACGATGTGGTCGGTATTTCGCGCCGACCGGCGGCTGCCCGACGAAGGGCGCTCGTCGATCGCCGCGGAGGTCGACGCGCTGTTCGAGGAGTTGGCCGGCAAGGACGTCGTCGTACGCGGGGTGTACGACGTGGCCGGACTGCGCGCCGATGCCGACCTGATGATCTGGTGGCATGCCGAGGACCCGCAGGCTCTGCAGGAGGCCTACTCGCGCTTCAGGCGAACGGCTCTGGGCCGGAGCTGCGTACCCGTGTGGTCGCAACTTGCTCTGCACCGGCCGGCGGAATTCAACAAGTCACACGTTCCGGCATTCCTGGCCGACGAGGAGCCGCGGGCCTACGTCTGCGTGTACCCATTCGTACGGTCCTACGAGTGGTATCTGCTGCCCGACGACGAGCGGCGGGCGATGCTGGCCGAGCATGGCCAGATGGCCCGGGGTTACCCCGATGTACGGGCAAACACGGTCGCGTCCTTCGCGCTCGGGGACTACGAGTGGATGCTGGCCTTCGAGGCAGACGAGTTGCACCGGATCGTCGACCTGATGCGTGAGCTGCGAGCCTCGACCGCGCGGCGACACGTCCGTGAAGAGCTGCCGTTCTACACCGGAACTCGCAAGCCGATCGGCGAGCTCGTCGCAACCCTGCCCTAGCCGTTCCCCGCACTTTCTCCGGAGAAAGTGCCCTCTGCGGTGTCGTTGAGGTGACATTCTCCGGAGAAGTCCGGTTAGCTGTTTGGGCGCTCAGATGCTGGCGTCGGGCTTGGGCGCCAGCTTGATGCTGACCGAGTTGATGCAGTAGCGGTCCCCGGTCGGCGTCTGCGGCGCGTCGTCGAAGACGTGCCCGAGGTGCGAGTGGCAGGTGGCGCACAACACCTCCGTCCGAGTCATGAACATGCTGCGGTCCTTGCGCAGGATCACGTTGTCGCCGGCGGTCGGCTCGTAGAAGCTGGGCCAGCCGCAATGCGAGTCGAACTTCGCATCCGAGCGGAACAGCTCGGTACCGCAAGCCCGGCACGAGTAGACGCCTTCGGTCTTGGTGTCGGTGTACTCACCGGTGAAGGCCCGTTCGGTTCCGGCTTGACGCAGGACCTTGTACTCCTCGGGAGATAGTTGGGCGCGCCATTCGTCGTCTGACTTGACCACGCTGGGCTGGGTGACAGGTTCGGTGCTCATGACTCCTCCGCGAAGGAGAGTGCGTCGTCGGTGCTCATGACCTCAACGGTACGTCGCGCCGAGGCGGCGGGGCTACGCGTGTCATGACCAACCGGTGACGTCGCAAACCGATACTCCAGCAACCCGGTCAACATAGTGCGGGCAGGGCATGTGAGACTGTCGGCCGACCCGAAGAAGGGGGGTGACAGCTGTGGATTGGGCTCTGACGTTCGGCGGCGTGGTCGTCGGTTTCGTGGTCGGTCTCACCGGCATGGGCGGTGGCGCCCTGATGACACCGATGCTGGTGCTCTTCTTCGGCGTGTCCCCGCTGGCCGCCGTCTCCAGCGACCTCGTGGTGTCCGCGATCATGAAGCCCTTCGGCGGCGTCGTACACATGCGGATGGGGACGGTCAACCGTCAGCTCGTGGGTTGGCTGTGTCTCGGGTCGGTGCCGGCCGCATTCTGCGGGGTGCTGGTCGCCCGCGCCCTCGGTTCCGGTGGCCAGGTCCAAGAGGTCATCAAGCTCGCCCTCGGGATCGCCCTGATCATGGCCGCAGCCGGCTTGATCCTGAAGTCATATCTGGCTC